>DASZYN010000131.1:0-6680 GCA_035545435.1 Acidobacteriaceae bacterium
GATCGCGCGGGACGAGCTTTCCTTCATTGAAAAGCATGCCGAGCGCGAGAGAGGATTTCCACTGACCGAGACCGGCAGCCTGCTCGAACAGATGCAGAAATTCGCGATCCGATTTCGCCAGCTCAGGATGATCCTCAAGAAGCAAAGCGAGCGAGTGCATCGCGGGAACATACCCTCCCTCCAGGGATTTTCGGTACCATTTCGCCGCCTTCTCGAAATCATGAGGATGATCCTCAACGGAGAACAGCGCTCCCAGATCGAACTCGGCAACAGGATCATGCTGCTTCGCACCCACCCTGTACCAGTGCTCTGCGGCGGCCTTGTCCTGCTGCATTCCGTTTCCCGCGAAATACATATTTCCAAGATAGGTGGCTGCTCTCCCGTCGCCCTTTTCCGCAGCTTGCCGGAAGAGTTGGGCCGCCATGGATAAATCCTTACGAACACCGCTTCCCCACAGGTATGCCACTCCCAGGTTGGTGCGGGCCGTGACCAGGCCATTCGCCGCCGCCAACTGGTACCAGTGCACTGCGCGCACCGGATCCGCAGCCACACCAATACCTGCCTGATAGAAGAATCCGATCTGTTTCTGCGCGGAGGGCTCGCCGGCTTCCGCCGCCTTTTCGTACCAGTACGCTGCCTGCTTTTCGTCTTTGCTCACACCGTGGCCAACCATGTAGTCGTTGCCGAGCTGGATTTCCTGGTCGATGGAGAGCCTCCCGGTGCTCATTCGCTGCTGACTGGTTGTGACGCTCGTAAACGGCTGACCGAAGGTGGGCGTACTCCATGCCACAATGACAACCATTGCGCATATTACGCAGAGGGAAACGACGGAGATCCGACGCGTGCGTGCCATGGCTTTTCTCCTGCACTGGGGGAGGCAGCAGCTGACCTGGATGAATTGCTGATGCCCCCTCAGACACGCGCCATTACGTGCAGGGTAGCGGCCATGTTCGACGCTGCCGGTTGCATTCGTCCCGTCTTTCTGAGGACAGAAACTCACTGCTGGCCGAGCTGATCCCGACAACCACTCTGTTCGTCACAAATGCATCCATAGCCGGTTTTGTGACCCGTTGGAAAACGGTCATGACCGGTGGGCGCAACCTGTCGACTCGTTGCGCGTTGTGAACCCCAGGTCACTGTTCGATCCCGGACAACTCAGTCCGGTTCCGGGCACCCGGGAAGGTCGCACCACCTGTGAGGCAATGTCGAGCACACATATTTTTCAGCAGGATGCAGCCGATGGCCGTTTGGTCACGAACGGGCATGAAACGTCCCACAAGTCCTGGTGTGGGGAGCTGACTTCCAGGTTCTCCAAATGCTCCAGGCTTTGGGAGGCTCGATGATTCTCCAGGCGGTACTGGCCGATGACGAACCACTGGCGCGACTGAAACTCAGCCAAATGCTCGCAGAGATCCAGGGCGTGGAGGTCGTTGGAGAGGCTGCTTCAGCAGCTGAGGTCCTCGATCTTGTGCGCGAAACCACACCGCAACTGCTTTTTCTGGACATCTGCATGCCCGGCGTAGATGGCTTTGCACTGGTTGATCAACTCAATGCTCTGACCGGCATCGCCTTGCCACGCATTATCTTCACAACCGCTTACGACACCTATGCCCTTCGGGCGTTCGACATGAATGCTGTGGACTACCTCCTTAAGCCATTCACGATCGACCGGCTGCGGACGGCGGTGGACCGGGCCCGCGATGAAATCCGGAATGCCGGCAAGACGGTGGGCCAGCACGAGGGAGCCGGCCAGAATGGCGGCCGTTACACGCGGCGCATCGTTTTCAAATCGCGCGGGCGAATCCTGTTTCTGCCTGTCTCAGATATTCGCTGGATCGGCGCGGAAGAGAATTACGTCCGCATCTGTACGAAAACGGAAACCCATTTGCTGCGGCAGACGATGACCGATCTTGAAGGCAAACTGGATCCGGAGATGTTCGCGCGCGTGCATCGTTCGGCCATTGTGAATCTGCAGTACGTAAAAGAGGTGCGGACGGAATCTCGTCGCGACTTCGCCGTCCTGCTCGTCAACGGCCAGAAGATCCCCATGAGCCGCAGCTATCATGCGCGGATTCTCCAGTCCTTTAAGGCGGCACGCCCCTCGCAGGTAGCCTGAGCCTCAGGCAAATCAGGATGCCCGTCGGCGAAATCGCCGGCGGGTATTCTTTTTGGGCTTAGCTATCGCCGTAAACCGGGATCGAGGCTCCGTGGATCAGCTTCGCGTCATCGCTGCACAGGAACAGGATCACGTTCGCGATCTCCTCGGGCTTTGGCCACTTCGTGAAATCAGAATTCGGCATCGCCCTGCGGTTCGCTTCTGTGTCGATGATGCTCGGAATAACGGAATTGACACGAATCCCCTTGCCCCGGAGATCGGCGGCCAGTGAATCCATCATTGCCACTGCGGCTGCTTTCGATGCGGCATAGGCTGCTGCCCCCGCCGCGTGGTCGAAGGCGGCGCGCGACGCCACATTCACGATACGGCCCCTGGCTCTGTTTAGCATGAGTGGAACTACGGCTCGGCA
Source organism: Acidobacteriaceae bacterium (assembly GCA_035545435.1). Lineage (GTDB taxonomy): Bacteria > Acidobacteriota > Terriglobia > Terriglobales > Acidobacteriaceae > Palsa-343. The sequence goes on from DASZYN010000131.1 coordinate 2,526, forward strand.
TAAGGAATAGCCGGAGCGCAGATTGAGCGCCATCATCCGGTCCCACACCTCGGGCGAAATCGACCAGAGCGGCGTCCCGCCGGCGTAACCGCCGACGGCATTCACCAGAATATCGATGCCACCCATGTCACCGATCACGCCGCCGAGGCGCTGTTGCGTGGCCGCCTCGTCCGTCACGTCCAGCTCCAAACCCGTGAGTAAGTCCCGGTGGTCTGCCGCATCGTTCGCCAATGCGGCGAACTCCTCCTGTCGGCGCCAGGTAACGATCACCCGCGCCGATGCCCGAAGGAACGCAAGGCTCACTGCGCGGCCCAGTCCGCCCGTGCCTCCGGCGATCAATGCAACTTTGCCTCGAAATTGCGCCGCCATCCGACTCCTTCTTTTCCGATCATTCCGCGCTGCCGATTTTCCGCATCGCGGCCAAAAACAGATTCTACGGGACCGTCCCACCCGTCACCTGATCCTTGACATCGCATGCCTAAAAGCTATATAGCTGTTCACATAGCGACGTGATAGACGGCTGGCAGACGCTGCGCCAGCCTCCCTGGATTCCCGGACCCCGCAAGACCGGGTTCTGATCCCTCTACTTAAATCCGACGCACCCGCATTTCCGGAATCTCCGGGACGTGCGGCTGATCCTTTTTTCAACCGGTATCCCGGAGAGGGGACCGGTCGTGTTCAAACCCCAGCGTTCTCGCTGAACCCTTTTTGGAGGTTGCACCTATGGTGGCGCGTTCCTTTTCCCGTATCTTCGCAGTCCTGTGTGTAATGGGCTGTCTCACCTGTTGCAGCGGTGCGTTCGCTCAGGCAATTACCGGTACGATCAATGGCTCGGTCCACGATGCCAGCGGCGCTGCGATTACTGGCGCTGCGGTCAAAATACAGGACACGGTCCACAACGTTCAGGCCCGTGCTGTGCAGACGGACGCGAACGGAAACTACACCGCTCCGCAGCTCCAGCCCGGCATGTACGCCATAACGGCCACCGCCCAGGGCTTCAAGTCTGCCAGCGTCCTCGACGTTCACCTCAACGTCGGCGACACGCTGGCCATCAATCTCACGCTTCCAGTGGGAAGCAGCACCGAGACAGTGACCGTGTCGGCGAGCGATGTTCAGGTCAACACCCAGTCTGCGAGCGAGAGCACCCTGATCAACGGAGCGCAGATGGTGGGTCTGCCCCTGAATAATCGCAACTACGAACAGATGGTCGGCCTACAGCCCGGTGTCGCCTACGGCGGCGGCGATCAACTCTATATCGGTCTGTCGAATCCGTCCGGGGAAACCAACGTCGTCGCGTTTTCCATCAACGGTCAGCGCAGCAGCGCCAATACCTGGACTGTGGATGGAGCCGACAACGTCGACCGCGGCTCCAACTACACGCTGCTCATCTATCCCAGCATCGACGCGATTTCCGAATTCAGAACCATCCGCAATACCTACAGCGCAGAGTTCGGACGCAGCGCCAGCGGTCAGATTAACCTCATCACGAAGAGCGGCACGAATCTGCTCCACGGCGATCTGCACGAATTCAATCGTGGCGATTACGACGCCGCCAACACCTATTCCAATAAACTGAGCGGCCTCGCGCGTCCACCGCTCCACTACAACAACTACGGCTACACCATCGGCGGGCCGGTCTGGCTGGGCAAGCTGTATGACGGCCGCAACAAGACCTTCTTCTTCTTCTCGCAGGAATTCCGCCGCGTCATCACCTACAGCAGCCTCACCCTCGCGGGCGATCCGACGGCCGCTATGCGCTCCGGGACCTTCCCTGTCCCGGTTTGCGTGGCCGTCGATGCCAACGGAAAGTGCACGCAGACCTCGACGCAGATCAACAACATCGATCCCACCGCTCAGGCCTATATCAAGGATGTCTTCAGCAAGATCCCTGCAGGCAACATTCCCGACAGCAGCACCAACGCAAACATCACGCTGAACACAATCGAACGCAATCTCTATAACGAAACCCAGGAGATCGGGCGGCTTGACCAGAACTTCGGCAACAAGTTCAGCGTCTTCTTCCGCGTGGTGGATGACTCCATCCCCACGGTGGAGCCGGGCGGCCTGTTCCAGGGAGCCGGCTTCCCTGGAGTAGGAGTGACCAGCACCAACGCCCCGGGCAGAAATTACCTGGGACACTTCCTCTACACGTTCTCCCCGAAGTTTCTGGTCGATGGCGGATTTGCCTATTCCTACGGTGCGATCCTTTCCGATCCGATCGGCTATCTGGACTCCAACCAGTCGCCGGACGTGAAGCCGACCCTGCCTTATGTATCGACTCTGGGACGCGTTCCCAGCCTCACCTTTACGGGCGGCACCGCCCTGGGCAGCTATGGCCCCTACCGCGACTACAACCGCGACCGCAATCCCTACGCGAACCTGACCTACATTCTCGGCAAACATTCGCTGCGTGCCGGTGCGAGCTATCACTATTACCAAAAGTCGGAAAATGCCGCGGGCAGCAACGCAGGCAGCTTCGGCTTTACCAACACGGGCGCTCCCTCCGGGACGGGTTCCTACTACCAGTCGTGGGCGTGGTTCCTGCTCGGTCAGCAGGCTTCGTTCTCGCAGGCTTCGCTGGACCTCACTCCGGACATCCGCATGCGTCAATTCGAGGCTTATCTTCAGGACGACTGGAAAGTCACTCCTCGACTGACCATCAATGCCGGCGTGCGCTATTCGTACTTTCAACAGCCCACGGATGCACACAAGATGCTGACGACGTTCGATCCACTGATCTACGATTCGTCCAAAGCGCCGACGATCGACAGCACCGGACATATCTGCAAGACCGCGCCCTGTGCGGGCGGTGCGGCACCCAACGCCGGCTATGACCCGACAAACGGCATTGTTGTGGCCGGAACCTCCGGAGCTCCCTTCGGCGATCATCCTGCGCCGCAGATGAATAAAGCGTTTGCTCCTCGCGTCGGCTTTGCCTATGACCTCTTCGGGAATGGCAAGACCGCTATCCGCGGCGGCTATGGAATAGCCTTCGATTCATCGCTGGTCGGCGACATCGAGCAGAACATCTTCCAGAATCCGCCTTACGTGCAGAACATTTCCATCAACGCCGGAAGCCTTTCTAACCCGCTGTCGGGAACAGTGAATGTGAGCACGGTCCCCCCGGCCCTCCATGCCACGCAGTACCAGTCCGCACTTCCCTACGGGCAGCAGTTCAGCCTGGATCTCCAGCACCAGTGGGCTCCCGATCTGATCTCCGACATCGGCTACGTCGGCTCGCTCGGCACGCACCTCCTCGGCGAAGTAGACCTCAACCAGCCGCGTCCCGGCGCATGGCAGAGCCTGGGCGTTCCCAGTATTACCCGCTCCAATACCACGCTGCTGAACCGGATTCGCCCATGGCAGGGCTACGACGCCATCAACGCCATCGAGCCGTGGTTCAGCTCCAATTACCACTCCCTGCAAGCCGCCGTGCAGAAGCGATTCAAAGACGGCTCCCTAATTGACGCCAACTACACCTGGTCGAAGGCGCTGACCAATAACCAAACCGATCGCAGCACAGCCGTGCAGAACCTGTACAACATCGCCGGCGAATACGGCCCCGCGCAGTACGACATCCGCCACATGTTCAACGCGGACTTCGTCTACGCTCTGCCCTTCTATCGCACGCAGCAGGGAGTGATTGGTCACGTGCTCGGCGGATGGCAGCTCGGTGGCCTGGTCTACATGAACGGCGGTGTTCCCCTCACGGTGACGACCAGCGCAGACCCGGCTGGCCTCGGACTGCTGGATTCTGCCAGCGCCGCAGGTGCGCGCCCGAATCAAACCGGAAACCCGAACTCCGGTTCCGGGATTCACACCCGCACCAACTGGTTCAACAAGAGTGTCTTCGTCGCTGACACCAATCCCAACCTGCCCGGCAACGAACACCGTGGTTCGGTGCGTGGGCCAGGATGGCAGCGCTGGGACCTCGCCCTCTACAAGAACATCAACATCGGAGAGCGCGTGAAGTTCCAGTTCCGCGGCGAAACCTTCAACACCTTCAACCACACCAACTACAGCGGCGTGACCGTTTCCAACACGAGCAGTCTCTTTGGATACGTCACCAGCTATCGCGATCCGCGCATCATCCAGCTTGGCGGGAAACTGAACTTCTAGGCCCGTCTTCGTGATCAATCGGCCGGGATTCCGACA
>DASZYN010000132.1:0-4400 GCA_035545435.1 Acidobacteriaceae bacterium
CGCCTCGAAGGCGACATCTTCCGCGCCATCCGTCTCGTCGTCGATACCGGCGTTCATTCCCAACACTGGACCCGCCAGCAGATGGTCGACTACTTCCACGCCCACTCCGGCCTCGACGACGCCACCATTAACGCCGAGTGCGACCGCTATATCGCCTGGCCCGCGCAGGCCCTCGGCTACAAGATCGGTCAGCTGAAGATCCTCGAACTTCGCTCCCGTGCCCAAAAAGCCCTCGGCCCAAAATTCGACATCCGCGCCTTCGATGATCAGGTAGTCGACTCAGGCGCCCTGCCCCTCGATGAACTCGACGCCAGAATCACAGCGTGGATCGGGAAGCAATCCGGTTCACAATTAGCACCGCGGCCTGCGTCTGCTCCTTCCGCAGCTGCCCGCTAGCCTTGCGATACTCTGCACTGGAAGAAACTCTTTCGGAGAAGCTATGAAGCTGGCTGACCGCTTCGTCGATCTTTCCACGCGCGCCGTTCCGCTGCGGACTCTCGTCATGCGCCGTCTCCTGCAGCGTTTTCCCATCGGTTCCTGGGAGAGGCGCCTTCGCTCCGGTGCTGTCCGCCGTCCTCACTACGCATGGTGTCTCCACTATGCGGCTCTTCAGGCGAAAGGCCTCGGCTACCGCGCCTTCACCGTCATCGAACTCGGCGTCGCTGGCGGGAACGGTCTTCTTTGCCTCTGTGACCACGCGGCGCAGATCCGAAAAGAACTCGGCATCGAAATCCGCATCGTGGGATTCGATTCCGGCGGCGGCCTCCCCACGACTTCCGATGTCCGCGATCTCCACTATCTCTGGCCGGCCGGTTCTTTCCAGATGGATCGCGCCGCACTCGAACGGCGCCTCGGCGGGCGCGCTGAACTGGTCCTCGGCAACGTCTCGGAAACCGTCCCCGGTTGGCAGCCCTCCGCCCAAGCGCCCCTCGGATGCGTCATGTTCGACCTCGATCTCTATACCTCCACCCGCGATGCCCTGCCCCTGCTCACCAAAGCCAACGTCCTTCCCCGCATCTGGTGCTATTTCGATGACATCAGTGGATATCCTGATATGGCTCTGACCGACTTCATCGGAGAAGGAGCGGCGCTGCACGAATTCAACCATCATCCCGATCGGGCAATCCTGCGAGACAACGTTTCCCCGGCGTGCGTATTTGCCGATCAGGTTCCGGAGATGTGGCACCGGAAGATGTACCTCTATCACCGTCTCTCGCATCCTCAATACGACATCTGCTTGTCCAGCGAGAAGCACCAGCTCCAGCTGACCAATTGAAAGGACGGCCGTCGCAGTCAGAACGGGATGTGCGCCCTGGACCCCGCACCCTGTACCCTGATTCCATGTCCACCGATCTTTCCACCTCCCGCGTCGCCGTCCTCGGCGCAGGCAAAATGGGCGGCATTCTTCTCCAGGCGTTTCTCAAACAGCAGATCCTGTCGCAGGACCGCCTCTTCGCCACCGTCGCCCACGCCGACCGCGCTCAGGTCCTCTCCGCCCAGTGGGGCATCGAAGTCTCCACCGACAACGCTGACATCGCCTCTAAAGCCGATGTCATCCTGATCGGTGTGAAACCCTTCCAGGTTCCAGCCCTCATCGAAGAGATCCGCCCCACCCTCACGTCCGACAAACTGCTCATCTCCTTTGCCGCATCCGTCCGCACCGAATCCATCGAGAAAACCGCCGTCGAAGAAGTCCCCGTCATTCGCGCCATGCCCAACACGCCTTCGATGCTCGGCGCCGGGATCTCCGCCCTCTGCCGCGGCCGCTTCGTGCAGCCGGCACACATGGAGCTCGCCGAAAGCCTCTTCACCGCCGTCGGCCGTACCGTCGTCGTCGACGAAAAGCACATGGACGCAGTCACCGGACTCAGCGCCAGCGGACCCGCCTTCATCTACATCATTCTTGAGTCGCTCGCCGAAGCCGGCGTCAAGGTCGGCCTGCCCCGCGACATCGCCACCCTGCTCGCTGCGCAAACCACCTTCGGCGCTGCCAAAATGGTTCTCGAAACCGGCTACCACCCGGCCCTTCTCAAGGACGCCGTTACAACCCCCGCCGGCTGCACCATCGACGGCATCCTCGAACTGGAAGAAGGCGGTCTCCGCGTCACCCTCATCAAGGCGGTCATGCGAGCCGCCCAGCGCGCGAAGGAATTGGCCGCGGGATAGCCGTCGGAGCACGAGCCACTGTAACCCACGCTGCCGTATTTCTATACTAGTTAATACTAGTGTTATTAGCTTATCTATGATTTCATTACACCCGCAGTAACCCATTACTAAACGGTTAGTGCAAGTGGGAGAGTAACGGCCACTTTCCGGCGATGTCTTCCCCGCCGCCTTCAGGCTACCCTCAGGCGTTGGTTGTTGTGCTGGTTGAACCTTGTACCACTTTTTGCCATGGAAACAACAAGCATGTACTGGAAGGTTGCTGCTGCGGTCCTGATTGTTTTTGCCCTGCGTTGGCTTGCACGCCGCTTTCGCGATCCCGACACGTTCTGGGAATGATCGACGCGAGAGCGTAGCCACAGCCTGGTAAGACCCGATTTCCGCCAAAACCCGGCCTCTGCGTTCCCTGGCCGCACTGTCGATGCGCTCGCGCCTTGCGGGCGCTCACAGCTCCGCATCCAGCGGCCAGCATCATCCATTCCTCCTCCACGAATCTCCCTTCCAGTGCCCTCTGCGCGGTCTTTCAACCGCCGGGTTCGCTACCGATCCATGCGCATTTCCCAAAGTGGGATTGCGGCGTGCCGATCGTTGCAGGTACCGCTTTTTCCACTGAAACTTTCCCGGGAACTGCCGATATATCCGGCTAGCGATAGCGCATTCCCAAAACGACGAGGATGCTTCCATGGCTTTGAACCCTGTCGGCTCTCCCGCCTCCGGAATCGGACCTACACCGGAGTGCCACGCGCACACCCCCGTCCTCGCCACCGTCGATGGCACAACCTATGTGGCGAACGTCAACGATTCAGCCGGTATGTACATCGCTCAGGACCCCGCCATCTTTGGCGCCGAGGGCACCGGCCCGACTGCCCAGGCCGCTGAGGAAGCGTTCCGCAATCGCATCGATCTTCTCGCCTGAGTCCGCCGCCGCAAGGGGTTCCTCGCCCTCCGTGCGCGTGAACGTCACTTCGTGTAAAAGGGTCCAAGTCCATTCTGGAGCCCTCATGCACCGTCTCTTCGCTCCCGCTGCTGCTCTGCTGCTTGCTCTGGCCTGCACCCCCGCACTCCTCGCGCAGAACTCCCCCCGCTGGATCGGCACCTGGGCTGCCTCTCCCATGGGCTCAGCCGTGAATTTTGGGCAGCCATCCCCGGCCAACACCACCTATCGCAATCTGGTTCGCATCAGCGCCGGCGGCACTACCGTCCGTGTCGAACTGACCAACGAGTTCGGCGCCCGCCCCCTCACCATCGGCGCCGCCCATGTCGCCCTTAGCGCTGGAGCCGGCGCCATCCAGCCCGCCACCGATCATGCCCTCACCTTCAATGGACAACCCTCCGTCATCATCCCGCCCGGCGCCCCCATGTTCAGTGATCCGATCCCGATGCAGGTCCCGGCCCTTGCCAGTCTCGACGTCAGTATTTACCTGCCCGATCAGTCCATCGGTGAAACCACCTGCCACCAGGAAGGCATGACCACCACCTGGATCACCGAGGGCGACAACACGGCGGCCGCAGCCGTCACGAATGCTCGCACCATCTCGTCCTTTTGCTTCGTCAAGGCCATCGACGTCACAGCCGCTGATGCAAACTCCGCCACCATCGTCTGCCTCGGCGACTCCATCACCGACGGCGCGCATTCCACACCCAGCACCAATCGTCGCTGGCCCGACATCCTCGCCGCTCGCCTCCAGGCCGATCCAAAAACGGCCCACCTCTTCGTCCTCAACGAGGGCATCGGGGGCAACCGCCTGCTCAATGACATCGCCGGGCCCAACGCGCTGGCGCGCTTCAACCGCGACGTGCTCGCGCAAAGCGGTGTGAAGTACGTCATCCTGCTCGAAGGCATCAACGACATCGGACATACCACCGAGCCCCGCAGCCCGGCCGACCTTGTCACCGTCCAGCAGATGATCCTGGCCGGCACCCAAATCGTTACCGAAGCTCATGCGCACGGCCTGAAGATCTACGGCGCCACACTGACCCCGTACGTCGGAGCCCGTTATGCCTCGCCCAAAGGCGAGGAGATGCGCGAAGCCTTCAATCAGTGGATTCGTACCAGCGGCCTCTTCGACGGCGTCATCGACTTCGACAAGGCGGTCCAGGACCCGGCAAATCCCACCGCCTTCGCCCCCGCCTATGATTCAGGCGACCACCTGCACCCCAACGACGCGGGTTACGCAAAGATGGGCGACTCCATCGACCTCAAGCTCTTTCAATAGCCGGCAATCGGCCGGGAACCG
>DASZYN010000133.1:0-8497 GCA_035545435.1 Acidobacteriaceae bacterium
CGAAAATTGAAGACGTTCGCCGTATCGCCGCGTGAGCTTTCGAAGCCTATGCCGCCGTAGAGTTGGTCCCGCCGCCCCAGCGTCTTTTGCAGACGCGACTCGAGCGCGTCGCTGTGCGTATGGTTCAGCACCTGCGCCTCATAGTTGTAGCGCGCGTTTCCCGAAATATTCGGCAACGGATAGTACTGCAGCAGAGCAGCCGCTTGCGGGCTGACGGGAATCGGTCCGGTGAATGGCAGGCCCGTCGATGGATCGTACACGGTCGCCGGCTGGCCTTGCGCATTCACCAGGCCGGAAAGATCGCCCGCGCGCTCGGCGGCCGTCGGCACCAGCGCCGGATCCGTCACCGCATTGCTGTTGCGCGTCCACTGGTACGCCAGGAAAAAGTCCGGCCCGTGGTAGAAGAGGTGCGGAACATTCAACGGCCCCCCCAGCGTGGCAAGACCGGTCACGCGGCTGTACGAAGCTTTGGGCAGTTGGAGTCCGGTCAGTGAATAAGGCCGGGCGTCGAAAAGCGAGTTGCTGACGATGGCCCCGAACCCGCCCGTGTAGAGTCCACGCGTCCCTGGACGATGATTGCCGAAGGATGGCGACACGGAAAATCTCGACGTGTTTGCGTTGTTCGAGGTCCCATTGATCAGCAGACCGTCTTCAGCCTTCTCCGCTTCATCGCCAGCGGGAGGCATCGCCGCATTCGCATCGGTTCCGTTTTGCGCTTTGGGTTTTGGCTGCTCCTCCCCACGCTGTGCGAGCTGCGGTTCGGCGACCGGTTTCACTTCCTTGCTCTGAGCCAGCATTTGCTGCAGATCGAGCAGCTGTAGCTCCCATGCGCCCTGCGGCTGGTTGGGCGCAATGTTCACCTGGCTCGTGAAGGTCTGAAAACCACGCATGCGGATTTCAATCTTCCATGCACCGTCAGCCACGTCCGGAAATTCGTAGATTCCCTGCTCATCGGTGACCGTCGCAACTTGCTGTGAGCCCTGCGACAGGGTGACGGTCGCGCCAGGAATCGGAACGCCCGCGTAAAAGACCCGGCCGTGATACTCCGCCGCCCACGCCGACACAGCAAAGAGCATCACGGCCACGGTGACCGCCGTGCGCAGAGCCAGGGCGCCGCCACCGCCCCATGGGCGCAGGAGTTTCGTTGGCCGAAAGCGTTTCAGCATCATTCGTCTACAGAAAGAGCAACCAGGCTTCCGGGGAATCGGTCATCCAACATCCACCTCAGCCACCATCGTTGAGCGTTTGCGCTGTCCAACAGACGCATGTTCCGGTCCATCGGTCAACGACTCACTGCCCTTCGACGTCGGATTCAGAAGGCCTGTCCGTTGCCGGACAATGAATCGCTCCAGGACCGTGCGATCCATTTAGTTCGGCGAAGGATGGTCCACGTGATCGAGAACCATCACGTCCACGGCCGTTTTCTGCGCATCCAGCTTCATGTCCAGTTGCTCCTGGATTGCGGTGAACAGCGGCGGCGCAGCATCGGCCGCATCGGTCGGCGGCGGAACCTTGACGCCGAGTCCCGTGAACTGCGACTCGTCCGGCGTCCACTTGAGAATGAAGTTCCATTTGCCGTCAAGGCCCGTGCGATCCACGACCGGCCGGTCCAGCACCGCCGACTGCATAAGTCCGCAGAAGTCGCCCATCGTGGCATTGACCACATGCAGAGTGCCCAGCGGTCCAAAGAATAATCCGGGCAGGCCGCTCGGATCGGTGGCCTTCGTCATCTTCGGCCCGTCTTTGCCCACGGTCAGAACGTAGGCCGACATTTCTTTCTTTTCCTTGTGGAACTTGAGCGCGAAGCGATCCGTCAGCAGTTTCTGCAGGATCGACCTGAACTGGTCGGGGCTCGGCGTACCTGGCTGATCGGGCTGCGCATTGATGTCGAAACGATCCGACCCCAGCCACGCCGGCCCATTCAGGATCTGCTTCTCCTGCACGTCGTAAGCGAACTTGATTACGTCGTTGAGCGTGAACCCGACGATCACGATTTCGCGCCCGCGGAAGGTGATGAACCGTCGCTGTTCGCCGGGCTGGCTGGGTTTGATGGTCGCAACCTCGATGCCCGGCTTCGCATCCGCTGCCATCGGCGGAACGCGCGGCGGAGGCTCAGGAATCGTCCATTCCGTCTCCGGCGTCGCGCGCTCCAGCACCAGAGGCAGCGGATGATCGGCCTGCGTCCAGGTGCCTGCGATCGACCTGCCGTCGCCCGACAGCTTGCCTTCATAGCTTGCATCAAGGAACTGGATGGCGAACTTCAATGTGCCGCCAGCAAAGCTGGCCGACGAAGATGGAATCCCCTGGCCGCCCTGGTCGATGCTGTGCATCGTGGCCTTCACGCCGCCGCCCTCGTTCGTAATTTTGACCACAATGCGCAGGTCGCGACCGGCGTGCAGCGTTCCCTGCCAGGTGCCGGCGATGCTGTTCGTCGCAGTTGGTGCGGCGGTCTGCTGCGCTGCCGGGTCCGATTGCGCCGGGGCTTGGCCGCGAATCGGATCGGCCGCGAACAGAGTCGCGATCACGGCGAGCGCGAGCAGACCAGACGCCTTTCGCCTCCGGATCGACCACTTTGGAATACCGGCCATTGCCAACAGCCCCTTTCCTCTCGCCGAATCGGCTTTCGGCGCACGCACCCAAATGGAAGTAGTTGCCCGCCAGAATAGCACTCTCACCGAACGAGTTACCTCCCGAAGTTATGCCCGTTCGTCACTCATTTGCAACGCTGCCTTGACGCATTCGTCTGGCGAGACGCTCGCCCTGGCAGTAAGATTCAGGATTGTTATGCGTCGCCCCATCTTCTCGTCGCTTTGCGTCCTTCTCCTCGTCTCCGCCTTTGTGTCGCGTCTGGTCTTCGCGCAGCCGAATCCTGCGCAACCGGTAGTCCTTAACCGCCTGACTGGATCCTCAGCCCTCCCCAACGGCATTGATCTGCGTTCCGGAGAAGCGCGCGAGCAAATCACCGCTCTCCGCGACGATGTGATTCGGATCCGCGTGAGCCGTAGTGACGAACTTCCCGAAGACGCATCCTGGGCGGTCCTTGAAAGCGCGCGCCACAGCACCGCATCCGTGACGCCGATCGCGACCGATTCCATCATCGGCTTCAACACGAAGGCTCTCCGCATTGAAGTCGATCGGCGCACCCTGCTGTTGACCATTCGCGATGCCAAAGGAAACATCCTGCAGCAGGATGCCCAGCCTGTCGCCTGGCGCGGCGCAACGTTCCGCATCTTTAAAAAGATGCCGCTCGACGAACACTACTTCGGACTGGGAGACAAGACCGGCCCGCTCGACCGGCGCAACGAGGCCTTCACGCTCTGGAATACCGATGCTTACCGTTTTCAGGAATCCACAGATCCTCTTTATAAGTCGATTCCCTATGTGCTGACTTATCGCGCCGGCGTTGCCTGCGGATTTTTGCTGGATAATACCTGGCGCACCAACTTCGATTTCGGTAAGTTATCTCGCGACACTTACTCCTACGGCGCCGAAAATGGTCCTCTGGACGAGTATTTCTTCTATGGGCCGTCGCCGAAACAAGTAGTCGAGACCTACGCCTGGCTCACCGGAACCGCGCCCCTGCCTCCTCTCTGGACGCTCGGTTACCAACAATCCCGCTACAGCTACTATCCCCAGTCCCGCGTGCTGGAAGTGGCTGCGCGCCTGCGTGCCGACCATATTCCGGCCGATTCCATCTATCTCGACATCGATTATCAGCAGGATTATCGCCCCTTCACCGTCAATAAGACTTACTTTCCCGATTTCCCCGGCATGATCGCAAAGCTCAACGCCGAGAATTTCCATACCGTAGCGATCACCGACCTGCATATTGCGAACTATCCTGGCCACGGCTATGCGCCCTACGACACCGGAATCGCCGGCGATGAATTTGTGAAGAATCCCGATGGATCCGTCTTCACCGGACGCGTTTGGCCAGGCCCCTCCGTCTTTCCGGATTTCACCCAGGCCCGCACCCGCGTGTGGTGGGGCAATCTGTACCGCGATTTCTACTCGATGGGCATCGCTGGTTTCTGGAATGACATGAACGAGCCGTCAGTCTTCGACAGTCCAACGCAAACCATGCCGGTCGATGTAGTGCATCGCATTGATGAACCGGGCTTCCGCAAGCGCACCGCGACGCACGCCGAGATTCACGACGTCTACGGAATGGAAAATTCACGCGCTACATTCGAAGGCCTGCTCACTCTCAAGCCCGATCAGCGGCCCTTTGTGCTGACGCGCGCCTCCTACGCCGGCGGCCAGCGCTACGCCGCCACATGGACGGGCGACAACAGCAGCAGTTGGAATCATCTCCGCATGACTACGCCCATGCTCGAGAATCTCGGCCTGAGCGGATTCGCCTTCGCGGGCGCCGACGTAGGCGGATACGCCGGAACGCCCTCCGTCGATCTGCTGACGAAATGGCTCGAGGTCGCTGCGTTCCAGCCCATCGATCGCGACCACACCGAGAAGGGCAGCGGCGATCAGGAGCCCTGGGTCGGCGGTCCCGAGCAGGAGGCGATCCGCCGCCACTTCATCGAGACGCGCTATCGTCTGATGCCGTATCTCTATACGGTGGCTGAAGAGGCTTCACGCACCGGACTGCCGATGGTGCGCCCGATCTTTCTGGAATTCCCCGACGCTGCGGCGGATCGGCATCCGCTGGACGTCGAACTGACCGCTTCTGCAGAATTCCTGCTCGGCTCCGATCTGCTCATCGCGCCGGCGCCCTGGCCGGATCAGAAGGAGGACTATCCGGTCGAGCTGCCGTCCCGCGACTGGTACGACTTCTGGACCGGCGCAAAGATTCCGCAACCGCCTCCACCGCCGCCTGCATCGGAGCACGACCCTGTCAATCCTGCCGCTCCGCCGCTGACCACTACGGCCCATGCGGAACTGGCCACTTTGCCGGTATTTGTTCGGGGTGGCACCATATTGCCGATGCAGCCGCTGGTGCAGAGCACGAATGAGACGCCGCAGGGTCCGCTGGAACTGCACGTCTATCCGGGTGATGCCGGCGAGGGACGCGCCTGCGGCGGAAGTTTCTATCTCGACGATGGCAACACGATGGCCTATCGCCGCGGCGATTTTCTCAGGATGCGTTTCACCTGCTCGGACTCAGCGGGCAAGCTCCAGATCCATATCGGGGCACATGAAGGCTCGTATGCCGCGTGGTGGAAACAGCTGCGGATCGAAGTCTACGGCTCAAGTGCAGAAGCGGCGACCGTTCTCACGGGTGGAGTCCGCCGATCCGCAGCGGTTGCACGCAAAGGACAGGCCGTGGTCTTCGATGTGGACGACAATGGAAAAGGATTCGATGTAGAGCTGCAGTAATGCGCACGCGTGGGTCGTTTTCGAATTCTCTTTACTCTGTCATCCCAACCGGGCCCTGAGCATAGCGAAGGGGAAGCGGAGGGACCTGCTTCTCCTTGTCATCCCGACCGAAGCGGAGGGACCTGCTTCTCCCCGAACGCGCACAACAAAGAACCTTCGGCAACACCGCGCTAGCCCGAGGCCGCGACCGCCTTCTCTTTGTTCCCGCGCAGGTGCGCCATGGTGCCGCGCGGAAATCCCGTCGACTCCCGCACCACCAGCCGCGTGTCGATTTGGTATTCCCGTTTGGCCGCGCCCTCCAGATGACCGCGCAGCGCCGAGACCGCGGCCGACGCGAGATCGGCCCGCGACATCTGGATTGAGGTGAGCGGCGGAATGATCATCGCGGCCATGTGAATATCGTCGAACCCAATGATGGAAACATCGTCGGGCACCCGCAGCCCCGAACGCGAACACTCGTGCAGCGCGCCGATGGCCAGCATGTCGTTGGAACACATGATGGCGGTGGGCGGATCCTTGTGCGCCATCAGATTCGCGGCCGCTGCCATGCCTCCCTCCATCGTGTGGTCGGCTTCCACCATCAGCGTTTCGTCGACGGGAATACCGCATTCCCCCAGCGCTTTCTTAAAAGCCCCCAGGCGAGATTGCGCCGAGTGCAGCCGCAGCGGGCCGCTCACAAAGGCGATGCGCCGGTGTCCGAGCGCCGCGAGATGCTGCACGCCCTGACGAATGCCGTGGTGGTAGTCCACCTTCAGAACGCTCATCCCCGGACGGTTCGGAGCAACATCCACAAAAACAAGCGGCACATTGCGGTCCGTCAGCTGATCGAGCAGCGGTTGCTCGATGCCGAAGGTCATCACCGCAACGCCCTCGGCGTTGCGCTCCACCATGCGCCGGATGCAGCGCTGCATGCGGTCCGGCTCATAGTTCGTGGACCCGATAAGAATCTCGTAGCCGTTCTCCACCGCGACTTCCTCGAAGCCCTGAATCAGTTCGGGGAAAAATGGATTCGTGATTTCTGAAACGATGAGCCCCAGCAGGCGGCTGCGTCCGGACACCAGCGCGCGCGCCTGGGTATTAGGAAAGTAATTCAGTTCCCGGATGGCCTCCCACACGCGCTTGGCCAGCTTCGGATTGACGCTGGGGACGTGGTTGATGGTTCGTGATACGGTTGCAATCGACACATGCGCCTGTCGAGCGACTGCGTGGATATCCATGCGATCGGGTCTCGCAGCCGAGCGCCGTCTGGTTCTTCTCGTTGGGCCAGCCATAAGTGCGCAGAATGCGTTTACAGCATACTCCATCGCTAACTCATGCCATACAATAGTTGCGCGCTTTTAGTACCCGGAAAATGTTTACTCCGGGAGCCTAACTAATTGAATTGCTATCTTTCGATTGGATATTCCCATGACTATCGTCGCAGGCGTGGACTTCGGCACTCTCTCGGTCCGCGTTTCTCTACTTTCCAGCGATCGCGGCCGCCTGGGCACGGCGGTCGCCGAGTACCCACTCCATCGCAAGCGCGAAGATCCCGATTTCGCCACTCAGTCGCACGCCGATCACATGCGCGCCCTCGCTGAAGCCACTCGCGCCGCGGTGAAGTCGGCTGGAATCCAGGGCGACCAGATCGCCGCCATCGCGCTCGACACCACCGGCTCCAGTGTCGTCCCCGTGGACGAGCGCATGCAGCCGCTCAGCGAGTACTACCTGTGGTGCGATCATCGCGCCAAATCCGAAGCACAGGAAATCACAGCGCTCGCCCACAAGGAGAAACTCGAAGCGATTGAATGGTGCGGCGGTGTCTACTCGCACGAGTGGGGATTCGCCAAGCTCCTGCACTGGCTCCGCCACAACCCGGAAAAGCGCGGCCAGTTTGCCTCGGCTTTCGAACACTGCGACATGGTGGCGGCCACTCTGTGCGGAATCACCGATCCGCGCCAGGCAAAGCGCAGCGTCTGCGCGATGGGCCACAAGTGGATGTGGAATCCAAAATGGGATGGCCTGCCGCCGCAGTCTTTCCTTTCGAAGGTCGATCCGCTGCTCGACGGCATTCGTGACAAGCTCGCCGGCGACTATCAGACATCGGATCATCTCGCCGGCCATCTGACTCCCGAGTGGGCGGAGAAGCTCGGCCTCCGTGCCGGTATTCCCATTCCCGTCGGCGCCTTCGATGCCCACTGGGATGCGCTGGGCGCGGGTTGCCGTGAAGGCGACGTGGTCAACGTCGTCGGCACTTCCACCTGCATCGTCGCCATCGCGAAAAAGACGCAGCTGATTCCCGGCGTGTGCGGCGTTGTGCCCGGAAGTGTGCATCCGCAGTACACCGGCATTGAGGCCGGGCTCTCCGCCACCGGCGATATTTTCGAAGGGATCGCGCGGCGTGCGGGCGTCAGGGTCGCCGAGCTTTCGCGGGGTTTGGAGAAGTACCGCGCCGGCCAAACCGGCCTGCTGCGGCTCTCGTGGGACAACGGTGATCGCACCGTGCTCGTCAACTCCGAACTGGGCGGCGTGACTCTCGGCTGGAACCTGGTTCACACCGCACAGGATGAACTGTTCGCGGCGATTGAAGGCACCGCCTTCCACACTCGCATCATTCTGGAGCGCATGGCCGAGCATGGCACGCGCGTCGACCGCGTCATTAACGGCGGCGGCATTCCGCAGAACAATGCGGTACTGAATCAGGTCTACGCAGACGTTCTGGGCAAACCGGTGCTGGTGCCTTCGGAAATTCCCACCAGCCTCGGCTCCGGCATCTTTGCCATGCTGGCGGCGGGAGCATTCCCCAGCATCGACGCAGCCCAGGAAAAGCTTTGCCCGAAATTCACAGAGTTCCGGCCGCAGGCCCGGGCTTCATCCATTTGCGAACGGCTTTATCCGCTCTATCGCAAGGTCTATTTTGCGCTCGGGACTCGCTCGGCGGAACCGGCAGCCCTGGGTGACGTTTTGCCGGAGGTAAGAAAAATCGCTGCTGAAGTCAACAGCTTGCAGGGCTAACTTCGAAGACGGCGCCGAAGATCGACTGAAGTCCCGAACGTGAGCAGACAACGCCTCAAACCTTCGCCGCGTCCATGGAGGCGCCAGGTTCACCCCACAGCAAGCAGAAGACTCTTTCGTCTATGACTAGATCAATTGATTTCAGCCCCCGACCAGCGCCGAAGTCACA
>DASZYN010000134.1:0-1567 GCA_035545435.1 Acidobacteriaceae bacterium
CAGCAGATCGTCTCCAGCGGCCTGGCAGCACCCGGCGACTGGGAAGCGATTCTGGCCATCCTCATTGCTTCCGGCCAACTCAGCAACTCGGTGCTCACCCAGCCCTTCGGCGTCTTTGGCGGCGGACTCACCATGACTGGCGTCGCCTACCAGGGCGGATCGCTGAACATGAAGCTGAATTCCTCCGACGTGCGCTCCCTCGATCAGCTGCAGCTGCGCGTTCTGGATCGAGAAGAGGCCACCATCAAGGCTGGCGAACGGTACCCCATTGAGACGTCAAACTACTCCAGCCTGGGATCAACCCAGAACCTGAATATTCCAGGGTTGTCGAATGCGGGACTCTCCAGTACGCTGCAGAACCTGGGCATCACTCCTCAGGAACTGCAGGCCCAAGCCTCGATGGCCATTCCTCAGGTTGAATACCAGGATATCGGCCTGAGCCTAATCGTAACGCCACAGCTTGAGGGCACGGACCGCGTGTCTATGAAATTCCACCTTACCTTATCGGCGTTGGCCGGTTCCTCGATCAACAGCCTGCCCGTCCTCACCAATCGCGAGTACAACGCGATCACCTCGATGAAGGTCGGCGAGACCGCGCTGCTCGTCAGTTCCATCACCCGCCAGGAATCCAACGCTATTACCGGAATTCCAGGACTGAGCGAGCTCCCCGGCTTTCAGAGCACCACGAACAGGAACAGCAACATCGATGTTGGCGAGCTGGCGATTGTGATTACGCCCCACATTGTCCGGTCGGTGAATCGCCCCGCTTCGGAGAAGATGATTTTGTTACCAGTAGGGCGGCCCCAGTGACGGAGATCACTTTGCCGGCTTTCCCTCAGCTCTAGACTGAGGCTGTGATCGACCACCTGCATCGGCGCACCTTGAGAGCCCTGGCACTGGCGCTCACAGCCGTGTGGGTGGTCACCCTGGCCTTTGCCGATACCGCCGTGACTCAGGCGATGCATTGCCAGCGCGGGCACATGCCCTGCTGCCCGCAATCGAGCAGCAGTGAGAGCTGTTCGACCGCACGCTGCGCAGAGCAGATACCCGAAAAGGCCGAGGCACAACTCACTCAGGATCAGGAAGACGAGATCCAGGCCGTTGTTCCTCCCGTTCCGCCCGCCATCGCGCCGCGGTTAACACCGGAATTCGTGCGGGAGCTGACGGCAGGGCTTCGCTATCAGCCTGCGGTCTTTCGTCTCAAAGACGACCTTCGCATTTAAACCTCGCAGTGTGTCGTGCTGTTTTTTGCGCGCGCTGATGCGTGCCCGGCATTTCCCTTCACATTGAGAGGAGTTTTCCCATGAAAACGAAAGTCTTTGCTATGTTCGCAACGTCTCTGTTTGCTGTTTCTGCACTGGCTGCTGTAGGCGCCGCATGTTGCAAGCCAGGTTCGGCATGCTGCAAGCCGGGCGCCAGCTGCTGCCAGGGCAGCCAGAAAGCCGCGTCGCACTGCCCGGGTGACTGCTGCGGCGGAAGCTGCCCCGGCGGCTGCTGCGGCGGCAATTAACCATCGTTCCAACAAACAGCGCCCCGCGTTCCGGCTCACCGGAACGCGGGGGTCCTT
>DASZYN010000135.1:0-1637 GCA_035545435.1 Acidobacteriaceae bacterium
CCGCCGGCTTCGTTACACTCGCTCTATGTCCTCAGAGCAGGGTGGGTTGTTTGGTGGAGTGAATCCGCAGCGCGGTGGCGCGGAGTGGGTGACGGCGTACTGCGACGGGGGATCCCGGGGGAATCCGGGGCCGGCGGGATATGGGGTCTTCGTTGAAGGCCCGGGCGGGGAGAAGCTGGCCGAGTTGAGCGAGTACCTGGGCAAGAAGACGAACAATGTCGCGGAGTACTCGGGTTTGCTGGCGGCGCTGGAGTGGGCGCTGCAGTCAGGACGCAGGCGGCTGCGGGTGGTGGCGGATTCGGAGCTGATGGTGAAGCAGATGCAGGGCCGGTACAAGGTGGCGAGCCCGGATTTGCGGCCGCTGTATGAAGAGGCAAAGCGGCGGGTGGCGCAGTTGGAGGGGTTCCGGATCGAGCATGTGCTGCGGGGGAAGAACAAGAATGCGGATCGGCTGGCGAATCTGGCGATGGACAAAGGTATGGGTCGGTCAGGGACGAGCCTGAAGCAGGAAGCGGGAAGCAGGAAGCCTGAAGGGGCTCCCCGTCCCGGTGGAGGTGTCGCGGAGGGGAAGTTCGAGCCGTCGCGGTCGGCCAAGGGTTATGTGAAAGGTGGCGTGGTGCACCTGATTGAGGGGGAATTGCCGGAGGGGGCGTTTGTGAGGGTGGTGGTGGATCGGCAGTAGGGGAGCCGCGTCAGCATGGAATCCCCGATCGCTTTCCAAGGCGCGCAATGAGTTGATCAAAGAGTTCTGGCAGGTCCGCGAACGGATAGCGATGTTCGCTGGTCGATTCTTCCGGCGGAAGCATTTGGATGAAACCAAGCCCGGTTTCCACGTCGTATTCCCCCAATGCAGCATCCAGAAGAAGGTAGCCAAATTGCTTGAATAGCGTTGACTGCTCGTTATATCCGTGGATGAAGAGGCGAATACCAGCGACCGAGCCGTTTTCGAGCAGAGAAAACTGAACGTCTTCTGAACTTACTCTCTTCCCTTCGATCTCGAGCGTGATGGGAAGAGGAGTTCGGGGACGAAAGGCAGTTATAGTCCATCGCGCAAGTTGAGGCGGTGCTGCCTGAACAAGTCTGGACACGGCGGGAAAGGCTCGCTTGATTCCGCCGGCGCTGATAACGAGTTCCCGTTTGTCCGCTCCTGGTCCAATCTCGAAGGTCAAATCACGATCGACTCGACTCAGAGCAGAGATGAGCTGAGTAAACAGCGGTTCTGGATTTGAATCCAGGTTAAACAGCTCTTGTTCATGTTTGAGGAACCAGTGCCAGAATTTTCCCTCTTGGCTCACTCGGTGTTTATATTCCGAGGTACGACCGGGATGCAATTTCTTCTGATTTGCGCCGCGCGCGGATTGAGGATTTGGCGTGACTGAAGGAAATTTACAATCACTACGCGGTGCATTCACCGGCGACGTCTACGCTTTGTCTTTACTGCGATTGATGGAGTTCTTTTTTGCCAGAGCACGGTTAGAGCGGCGGTGATACAACGCAGTGCGCAGCAGAGCCCGGCCGTGGCGACGGTGGCGAGCGGGGCGGAGCACGGCGGCGATGCGGGCTTCCGAGGCAGAAGGATTGTCGAGGTAGCGCGGGTCGAGCATGGCGATGACGGCCGTGGCGCGCACGCGATAGAG
>DASZYN010000136.1:0-7683 GCA_035545435.1 Acidobacteriaceae bacterium
GCGTCCTTCGCCGTTTGCGCGAGGGGCGCAATGCCCCCTGCCAGGGCGAACCCAATGCAACAAACAAACATCTCCCGGAGCATGCTCATGCTTTTTCTACGTCCCGAATGGAACCGGAGTTCCCCCACCGATCAGACGCACGACCCGGCAGCTAAGAGAGCAACGTGCTTCCTGCTCCCTACTCATCCCGCAGCGCCCGCATGGGCTCCACATTCATCGCACGCCGTGCCGGCACGTAACATGCCAGCAGCGCAATCCCCGCCAGCGTTCCCGAGATAACGACATAGGTGACCGGATCCGTCGCGCTGACTGCGATCATGCCGCGGACCAGGTGAGCGGCGCCAAGACTCGCCGCGAGGCCCACCGCCAGCCCGATGCCCACAATCCACAAACCCTGCCGGTAGATCAGGCGCAAAATATCGCCGCGCTGCGCTCCGAGGGCCATGCGCACCCCAATCTCGCCCGTCTTCTGGCTCACCACATAGGACAGCACTCCGTAAACGCCGACGATGGCCAGCACCATGCCCAGGGATCCCATGACACCGGCCAGGCCCGCCACGACCTGATACAGCAACAAGCCATTTGGTGAGTACAGCGCCTGGTGAAGCGTTTTCACTTCGAACACGGGCAGTCCCGGGGTCTGCGCGTGAATGGCGCGCTCGATTGCAGGCGCCATCGCCCCAGGATCTCCCTGCGTCCGCACTTCCAGCGCCAACAGCGTGTTTGCAAAATGCTGTGCAAACGGTGTGTAGAAATACGCGCCCGGGGGCCGCTGAGGGTGACCGTAATGCGCGTCGGCCGCAACTCCCACCACCTGCATCGGGTGGGCCGGCTCGCTCGCCATGGTGAAGTGCCGGCCGATGGGATCGCCGTGCGGCCAGTACTTCTTTGCCATCTCGCGGCTCACAATCGCTACGTACGGGCTCTTCGCATCGTCGCTGTCGCGGAATGCCCGTCCTTCCGCAATCGGAATCTGCAGAGTCTCAAAATAATCCGTTTCGATCACGTTGTACCGGACCTGGGGCGCCGGTTGCCCTGGAGGGGGCGTGTAGCCCTCCATGGTTACTGTGTCTTCAGCGTTGTTGATCAGTCCCATTGGAATGGACTGGGCCGCCGTTGCCGACGCCACACCCGGGAGGCTGCGCATGCGCGGCAGGAGATCTTTGTAGAACGCCAGCGAGCGTTCCGCGTTGTAACCAATCTCGCTCGGATCCATCACCATGGTGATCACATTGTTCGGATTGAAGCCCAGTTCTGCGTGCTCGCTTTGCTCGAGGCTCCGCGTAAACAGCCCCGCGACAATCAGCAGCGTCAGAGCTGCGCTTACCTGAATCATCACCAGTGCATCGCGCAATTTGTGTCCGCGCCCGGCAATCCCGCGGCCGCCTTCGCGCAGGACCATGTTCAGATTCGCCCGCGCCAGCCGCACCGCCGGAACAATGCCCACCACTGCTCCGGCCGCAACCGCAACCGCTGCCGAGAACGCCAGCACGTGCCAGTCGAAGCTGAAGTTGAAAGCAACGGGCAAATCTGTTTGCAGGTTGATCGAGCTCAGGAACCGGCTGCCGGCCAGACCCAGCACAATGCCACCCGCTCCGCCCAGCACAGAAAGGAGGACACTCTCGGTAAGCATTTGACGGATCAGCCGGAACCGGGCTGCGCCCAGTGCCGAACGGATCACCATCTCCCGTTCGCGTACTGTAGCGCGCACCAGCAGCAGATTGGCCACGTTCACGCATGCGAGCAGCAGCACCAGTGCGGCCAGGCCAAGGAAGATGGCCGATACTGTGGCGAAACTGTTGTCCTGGTCGAGCGAGCCGGTCAGCCGGCCAGCCGCGAGCGAAAAGCCACGTAGTTCCACCTTCCGTTCGTCCACCGGATGCGCTCGCGCCAGATCGCGCGCCACTACCGCCAGCGCCGCGTCGGCTTGTTGCTGTGTTGTGCCGCTGCGTAAACGCCCGTAGACCTGAAGGTTCCGATTGCTTTGCTTATTGAAATCGGCCAGCGGCATATTCTCGATGGTCGCGATCATGGCAAAGGGAAGATAAGCCTGCACGTTCAGGATGCTGCTGAGACCGTGATAACTTTTTGGCGCTACTCCCACGATCGTCACCGGCCTGCCATCGAGTGCGATCTGCCGCCCGACCACGCCCGCGTCGCCACCGAAGTGGTCTTTCCAGTACGCGTAACTCAGCACCACATACGGATCGGCCCCTGGAGTTGCGCCTTCGGTCGGCTTGAAGAACCGTCCCAGCGCAGGCTTCACACCCAGCGCGTCGAAGTAGTTGCCGGTCACGTAGTCGGTAAAGAGACGATCCGGTGGATTGCCGGCCGTGGCGATGCCGTCCAGCCCGTACTGGTCGGCGAATACCTCGGAGAAGAGACCGCGAGTCTGAGCCGCGATCGTCTGATACTCCGGAACCGAAACCGCGGGCTCCCAGCTCTCGCCGTTCTGGCGGAGCCCCACTTCGACGACGCTGCGCTCGTTCCGGATATGCAGAGAGCTGAACAGCAACCCGTTCACCATGCTGAACACGGCTGTGTTCACGCCGATGCCCAGCGCCAGTGTGACAATGGCGATCGCCGCAAAGCCGGGGCTCTTCCAAAGTTGCCGCAAGGCATACCGGAGATCGCGCCCCAGGTCCTCAATCGAGACAAAGCTGTTCATCTTCCAGATCTCCTCGCGAATTGTGGTGGGGTTCCCGAGCTTCATGCAGGCTCGCCGCCGCGCCTCTTGCTGTGACATGCCGCGCGCAAGATTGTCGGAGGTTTCCTGCTCCAGATGCGCTTCCAGCTCAAGCGCCCGCTCCTCGTCCCACTTCTGTCGATGCCAATACCGGCGCAGGCTCATGTGCTGCCTCCTGGCCCTACTCGACTGCCTGGCCCGCGTTCCCGAGGACTCGCCCAATCGCCGCCACCATCGACTCCCAACGGTTTGTTTCTACTGTGAGGCGCCTGCGTCCCGCCGCAGTCAGCTTGTAGAACCGCGCCTTGCGGTTGTTCTCGCTGGGTCCCCAGTATGACGAGACCCAGCCCCGATCCTCCAGCCGGTGCAGCGCAGGATAGAGCGATCCCTGCTCGATCTGCAGCACCTCTTCCGACGTGTGCTCGATGACGTGCGCGATGGTGTGCCCGTGCGCCGGACCGGTCACCAGCGTGCGCAGGATCAGCATGTCCAGCGTTCCCAGCAGCAACTCCTCTTTTTTCGGGCGGGTCAGGTTTTCCTCCAGATGTCCGGATGAGACTTGCGGCAGAACTTCTATGGGGAATTACCATACACCACTCGAACTTCTATGGGAAAGAAGGAGTACGTGACAGCGTGGCGCCAGGTTCCCATTTTTTGAAAGGCGCGAATTTTGGCACGCTCGCCAGAGTTGCCAGTTAAGAGCTAAAAGCTTACCCGCTGCCTGTACCCTGTACCCAGTGACCTGTCCGATGCTCCGTACCGTTCGCGCGACCCGCTATGTGCTTCCGCTTCGCGAGGGCGGCTCTTTGCCCGCCATCGTGGAAGCGGACGACCTCGGTCTCTACGTCGTCAAATTTCGCGGAGCGGGGCAGGGCATCCTTGCGCTGATCGCAGAAATCATCGCCGGCGAAATCGGCCGCGTCCTTGGCCTGCGCGTTCCGGAAATTGTGCTTGTTGATATGGATCCTGCCCTTGGCCGCAACGAGCCTGACTATGAAATTCGCCAGTTGCTCAAAGCCAGCGCCGGGCTCAACGTTGGCCTGGACTATCTGCCTGGCTCGACCATGTTCGATCCCGCTGCGCGCGACGCCGCATCTTCAGCGGAGGCCTCGCTGCTGGTATGGTTCGACGCGTTCGTGCTCAACGTCGACCGCACGCCGCGCAACGCGAACCTGCTGGTCTGGCACCGCAAGCTGTACCCCATCGATCACGGCGCCGCGCTGTTCTTTCATCACGACTGGACCGCGCGCGAGAGCAAAATAGAATCGCCGTTTATGGAAATCGAGCACCATATCCTCTTGCCGTGGGCGAACGAAATTGCGGAAGCTGCGCAGGCTGCGCATCGATTGCTGACGACAGCGATCGTGACGGAGATCGTGGGTCTTGTTCCGGACGCCTTCTTTGCGGCGATTCCAGATGCAGCGATGGCGCCCGCCGAGCGGAGCGCCGGCTACATCGATTTCCTTGTCCGCCGCCTGGCCGCCGCGGAAACTTTCGAACAGGAGGCGATCCGTGCCCGATCCCGCCTCCTTTGATTACGCTATCCTGCGCGTTGTTCCGCGGGTGGAGCGACAGGAGTTCATCAACGCTGCCGTGATCGTTTTTTGTCCGGAGAAGCGCTACCTCGATGCGCGGGTGCATCTGGACGCCGCCCGCCTGCGCGCTCTCTGGCCTGACATCGACCTGGAACTGATCCGCGATCATCTTGATGCTGTGCTTCGAATCTGCCAGGGCGAAGCCGGCGCCGGGCCCATCGCTCGCCTTTCGCAGCGCGAGCGATTCCACTGGCTCATTTCTCCTCGTTCGACCATCATTCAACCGTCGCCGGTCCACACCGGCGTGTGCGAGGAAACCGAAGGGCTGCTCGATCGGCTGGCGAAGCAATTTCTTCTGCCCTGATTCCGCTCGCTTTATTTCGCCTCTTGCTTACCCGTCGGCTCTTTCTCCGGGGGCTGCCGGCTTCGTCCCGTTCGTCACAATTTTCCCACCTACGAAAATCTTCGTTGACATCTACGAACCTCTTCGTATATGGTTCGGATCATGAAACGGACTCCGACTCTTCCGCGGCCCACCGAAGGCGAACTAGAGCTGCTCCGCATTCTCTGGGAGCGCGGCCCCTCGACGGTGCGCGATATTCACGAGCAGATCAGCCTGACGCGTCCTCTTGGCTACACTTCGGTGCTCAAGATCCTGCAAATCATGACCGACAAGGGGCTGGTGGAACGCGAAGAGGCCGGCAAGGCGCACATCTATCATCCGGCGGCCTCGCAGAACGAGACCCAGGACCAGCTGCTGCGCGACATCTCGGAGCGCCTGTTTGCCGGCTCGGCAGCGCAACTTGCTATGCACGCGCTCTCGCTCGAGCCCGTCAATGACCACGACCTCGAAGCGCTCCGAACCCTCATTGACCAAAAGAGGAACCGTCCATGACACACCACTGGGAAGCTCTCGGCTGGACTCTCGTTCACTTCCTCTGGCAGGGCGCCGCACTCGCTCTTGTCTATCGCGTTGCCGACATGGCGCTGGCGCGCCGCTCGGCCAGCGCGCGTTACGTTCTTGCTGTGGGCGCTCTGCTCGGCATGCTGGCCGTCTCAGCCGGCACTCTTGCCTATGAAGAAGCCGCCTTTTATCAGCCGCCCGCACAACACGCGGATGCAGCGACTCTGAAGACGGTCGCGGCCCCCGCAACCCAGCCGCTCCACTTCGATCTCACCAGCACCCCGGCCGCCGCGCCGCTGCGCCAGGCGGATCGTTTCGTGCTCGACCATCTGATGCCGTACCTCGACGGGCTGTGGCTGGCGGGCGTTCTCCTTCTCTCGCTTCGCACGCTCGGCGGGTGGTGGCTGATCCGGCGCATGCGCGCGCGCCTTCAACAGGCTCCGCACACGCTCCTGCTCCGGCTCGACGTGCTGCGGCGGCAGATGAACATACCGCGCTTTGTCGATCTGCGGTTGTCCACGCGGATCACCAATCCGCTTACGGCCGGTATCTTCCGGCCGTGGATTCTGCTGCCGGTGACGGCGCTGACGGGCCTGAGCGCCGAGCAGCTGGAAGTAGTGCTGGCGCACGAACTGGCCCACATCCGCCGCGCCGACTATCTGTGGAACCTGCTGCAGACGCTGGTCGAGACCCTTCTCTTCTTCCACCCGGCGGTATGGTGGATCAGCCGGCGCGTTCGCGAGGAGCGCGAGCTGTGCTGCGACGACATCGCGGTGGCGGCCTGCTCGGATCCGACGGTGTATGCCTCGGCGCTGCTGCGCCTCGAAGAAGAACGCCGGACGCGTTTGCATCTTGCAATGGCACTCGACGGCCACCAGTCGCGCGCCGGACTGCGCGCACGCATCCTTCGGATCCTTGGCGACCGGGAAGCTGCGCCGCGCTCGTTCCGGCCCATTTCGCTCGCCGGAGTGAGCATCGCGCTCTTCCTGTTCCTTTGTCCGCTGCCGAAGCTGTTCGCCAGCTTCCACGAGGTGCCGCAGGTTGCCGCGCGGCTGGCACCGGCGGCGAGCCGGGTCGCGAAGACGGTGATGTATCACGCGACTCATCCGGTACTTCAGGCGGCGACATCCGCACCCACGCCGAGCGCGGCTTCGGCTGCCGAGCCGCGGCCTACACCGGCTCCGGCGAGCGAAGACCAGACGGATAGTTCCGCCCCCACGACTGGCCATACCGACTATATCGACGCGATGAAAGCGGCCGGTTATGACGTTGATCTCGACAAATACATTGCAATGAAGGCGCAGGGCATCACGCCGCAGTACGCGGCGGAGATGTCGAAGGTGTTCGGCGAAAAGTTGTCGGCGGACAAGCTCATTGGGTTGAAGGTCCAGGGGGTCAGTCCTGACTACATCAGCAAGATGCGCGCGGCGGGTTTCGACGTCGATGCGAATAAGTTCATTGCTATGCGCGTGCAGGACATCACACCGGAATACGCGGCGGAGATGGCCAAAGCAACAGGCGAAACCAAATTATCCGCCGATCGCCTGATTGCGATGCGGGTACAGGACATCGACCCGGACTACATTGCGAAGATGCACGCGGCCGGTTTCGACGGCGACGTCAACAAGCTGATCGCGATGAAGGTACAGAACATCACGCCGGAGTATGCCGATGAGATGGCCAAAGCCACGGGCGGCAACAAGCTCTCGGTCGATACGCTCATTGCTATGCGGGTGCAGGACGTAACGCCCGACTACATCGCGAAGATGCATGCGGACGGATACGACGCCGATGTTCATAAGCTGATCGCGATGAAGGTACAGGACGTGACGCCCGAGTACGCCGACGCGATGAGCAAGCTGGGCTTCGGCAAACCCAGCGTCGATCAGCTTATTGCTATGAAGGTGCAGGGAGTCAGCGCCGACTACGCCGCCAAACTCCACGCCGACGGCATCGAGGCGGCTTCGTTCAACGACCTCATTCAGTACCGCATCTTCAACGTTTCGCCGGACTTTATTGCCGGCATGAAAGCAGCCGGGTTCGGGGATATCCCGGCCAAAAAGCTGGTCACGCTGCGCGTTCAGAACGTGACGCCGGAGTTCGCGAAGAGCGTGAAAGCGCAGTTCCCCGACGCGACGCTGGACGATCTGGTCCGGATGCGCGTTTTCAACATCAACGGCGACTTCATCGCCTCCGCCAAAAAGCACGGCTTCGAGCAGCTGACGATCGACAAGCTGGTGAAGCTGCGCATCTCCGGCATCCTCGACGACGAGGAAAGCAGGAAGTAGACAGGACCCGAACCGAAAACCGGACCGCAACACCCGGAGATTCGACCATGAGCGTACGCGCCGCGATTCTCACAGCCATTCTTTGCCTTGCCGGCAGCCGGCTCTTCTCCGCCGAGGACGCGCTGCAGGCCATCCACGGCACCTGCTCGATCGCGCCCTCGACGATGCCGGACCACGTTCGCTACGAGTTCCGGCACGGCGATTGCGAGAACAGCGATGGCGACCGCTATTGCCATGAGAACGACTCGGATGCGCCGCTGACCACCTTCA
>DASZYN010000137.1:0-1714 GCA_035545435.1 Acidobacteriaceae bacterium
GATTGCCGGAGGAGTAGGTAATGACTCCCCGGGAACGCTCGTCGGGAGTGAGCTGGGCGACTTTGTTGTAGGCTCCGCGGATTTTGAAGGCGCCGATGGGCTGCAGGCCTTCGGCCTTGACGTAAACTTCTGCGGCGTCGATGCCCGGGATCGGGAGCCGGACCAGCGGCGTGTGGAGGGCGACGCCCTGGATGCGGGCCTGGGCTTCAGTGAAGGCGGAGAGGGTGATCAGGGCCGGGGCGGTGGTGGTGGCCATGACTTATTTTAGAAGGGCCGCGGCCACGCCGTTATTTGGAGTCTCACTGCAGGAGTGCTTCGAGCAAGGGATGCTCTGGATGCGCAAACGGGTTCACGACAGTGACGCCCCTCTCTGAGAAGTCGTGCTGCATATCCTCAGACAACAAAACCCTGCAATTCGCTTCGGCTGCAGCGCTAAAGATGACCGCGTCCCAAAAGTTGAACTGCCGCGTGGCGAGATCGGCCGCCGCCAACAGAATTGTGGTGGATGTTTCAACCAGATTGAACGCATCGCTCCACCTGTAAACTGCCCTTCGGGCTTCAGCTGGTGTGCGGCCCGCCTTTCGGACGAGAACCTGAAACAGTTCGCCAAGCGCCTGGACTGGAATGACTCCATCCTGGGGAAGCCTTTCGATGAGACTCCAGGCCGTCTTCCTTTTGGCGGCATCGTTGATGCCTTCAGCGTAGGCGAGGATATTGGTATCGAGCGCCGCTTTCACCGCTTGTCCTCGTAGAGCTCGTCCCTCGTCCAGGGGCCGACGTTGATTATCTTTTGCCCGCGCAGCCGCGCCAGCAGCGCTTTGCGCGCGTCCATGACCGTCTGGCCCGGTTCATCGACTGGAGAGATCCTGGCCACAGGTTGTCCGTGACTTGTAACCAGATAGGTGCGTCCTCGACGGACACCGTCCAGTATCCGGGAGAATCGACGGTTGGCGTCGGTGGCGGAGATCGCTTTTTCCGCGGGCATGGCTCCTCCAAGAAGTAGTGATATTCACTACTATACGCTTTTGGCGATCACTGGTTTTCCCTTCTCATTGAGTTCGATCCGCGCGAATGGGGTGTGGTGATCGTGGGTGAAGAGGACGAGCCACTTCTCCGGGATAGCGCGCGAGTAGAAGCGCTTGCGCTCGGCGATGCAGGTGACCGGGTCGAGGTCGTAGCCCATGACCCAGGTGATGTCGAGGTGGGCGCTGGTGGGGATGAGGTCGGAGATGTAGGTCGCGCGCTGGCAGCCCGGGTTGTTGGTGTCGGCGTCGATGTGGACAGCAAGAAGCTGCGCCGTGTGGCCGGGGAAGCATTCGACAGAGATGCCGGGGACGACGAGGGTGGTCTCGCCGGGTTCCGTGTCCAGCAGAGTCATTTGCCCCGAGGCGATGAGGGGGTCGTAGTTATCGGAGATGTAGCTGATGGCGTCGCGCTCGAGTTGCAGGCGGCCGTGCGTGACTTCGCCACGATGCGCGAAGTAGCGCGCGTTGAGGAAGGTCGGGACAATGGCACCGTCTGGCGTGCGGGTGGTGTTCCAGCCGCAGTGATCGAAGTGCAGGTGGGAGTTGATGACGATGTCGATGTCTTCGGGGCGAATCTGTGCGGCCTCGAAGGCGCGGGGGAGTTGCTGCTGGGCTCCGTAAATCTCGTTGAGTTTGGGCGGGAGCTTGTTGCCGATGCCGGTCTCGATGGCGACGGTGTGCTTTCCCGT
>DASZYN010000138.1:0-4992 GCA_035545435.1 Acidobacteriaceae bacterium
AGGGCGGCGGACATGTTGAGGGCTTCGATACGTACACCGAGGACGTTGGCGTGTGAGGGAACAGACGGTTCCCCGGATTTCGGAGCCAGGCCGCGGCTAGCTTTAAAGATGGTGAGGTCCGGATAGAGAAAGAGCACAAGCGGCAAATAAAGAAGCAGCGCGATGAACGCATAGAGAAATCGCGCCATGGCAATGCCAAAGAGGTGGTACTGAGGGATGAGCCAAACCAGGGAGGCCAGCATGACCGCACTGGCTGCAAGATTCACGAAGGTGACGATGCGAATGCGGTCAAACGCCATGAGCGCGTAATAGGCGGTGACGCTTAACGACAGAAGCGCTGTGCTCCAGACGATGATCGGGAGTACGGGCGCGGCGGATTGAGCGAGGGCGGCACCGGCAAGTGTGCGAAGGATGCGAAGTCCGAACATGAGAAGGAGTGCTGTGCCCGCTGCGACCACGACGAGGTTCGCCAGGAGCGCGCGGAGGACCATGCGCCGGAGGGCCCGGCGCGAAAGAGTGAGGCGGCGCGCGGCAAGATGCGGAAAGAGGAAGTGCAGTCCGGAAGAGACCACGCCGTAGAGGGGCTGCGCAATCTGGACGCAGAGCGCGTAGGCGGCGACGGCGACTGCACCCATGGCGACTCCGGCGACCAGGCGGTCGGCCTGGCCGATGACGACGGAGGCGAGTGCCTGAAGCCAGCTGAAGATGCCGAACGCCAGGAGCGCGCGGAGGGCATCGCGATCCCAGAGGGGGAGCAGGGAGGGAGCCTGGAGCAGGGCGCGCAGGTTCCGCATCTGCAGAATGAGGGAGAGAGCAATGATGACGAGGGTTGCCGCGAGGATCGACGCGATACTGCGGTCGAGGAAAGCGAGGACAGCGGCAAGCAGGAGCGAAAGCAGGCGTCCTGCAATGCTGATGAAGACAGCAGGTCCATAGCGCTCGAAGGCGCGCTGGGTGCTGATGCAGACGGTTTCGATGGCGCGCAGCAGGATGATAAGGCTGGCGATGCGGAGCGAAAGGAGGCAATCGGGAGCCAATGCCGGCAGCGCCTGGACGACGTGGTGAGCCGCGACGGGAGCCAGCATCCACGTGAGCAGGGCCATCGCCAGGCCGAGCACGAGATGGATGCCCATGGAGCTACGGACAGTGCGCACTAGCAGATCAGAATTCTCTGAGCCACGCTGCGAGGCGACGTGCTGGATGTTCGAGTCGCCAAAGCCTGAGGCGAGAATCGATCCCGCATTCACAACCGCGGCGGCCAGGGCCCACACTCCGAAGCGGGCGGCGCCGAGATGACTGAGCATCACCGGTGCAACCAGCACCATTCCAATCGGCCAGGCTACGTAGTCGAGAACGCCGAACAGTGCATTGACGACATGTCTCTGGAATGTGCGACTCATCTCTGGAAAATCAACGTTAACGGGACGCGAGACGGGGACTGTCAGCAGATTGTTATGGGTTTGTCATCTGAAAAATGAGGCGAGCGAACGCGGTCGAGGAAACTGGAGACAATCCGCTAAGACGCGATCAGGGAGAGAGCCTTGCGGAAACGATGTCTCGCGCGCAGGTAGCGCAGGTCCTCGAAAAGATGGAAGCGCAGGCGGCTTGCCATCAAGCACAGATGGTGCCGCCAACCTTTGCGGGGGCCTCGGGCGACGATCGCAGGCGACCGCGAATCGGCCGGGCGATGCGCAACAATGCGGGAGATCAGCGGGCGGAGCGAATGTGGAACGATGTTGGGGAAGAGCGCACGGCGGACGGTACGCGTTGCCGGGATGCCCGAGGAAGCGAGGGCTTCCTGCAGAAGCAGGTAGAGCTTGGTTCCGGGAGGATCGACGAGAATGGCGGCGTGCGCGCAGGTTTCAATCCACAGGCAAACGGCGGGGGGCAGATTGTCGACCGTCCAGTGGGTGAGGGCAGGCGGAGCGAAGGGCCCCATCAGGCGCTCGATCAGCAGGATGACAATGCCGAGCCCGACAGGATGACGCGCGTCGAGGGCGGCGCGCGCGCGTAGTTCGCGCCAGAAGAGGTCATCGCTGCTGCGCGCAAGGACGTGGCGGCGGAATTCGAGCAGGTGCGAGGGGCGGGTGACCTCATAGCGAAGGTGCTTGTAGATGTGGAGGCCCTGGCCGAGAAAGAGGTCGACAGGATCGAGGACGGGCATGGCCGTGCCGTGCATGCGGCGCATTTCGGCTCGCTGGAGCAGCGGGGAAGCATCGGCTTCAATATGCAGTTCCACCCAACGATGGGGGATTGGCTTGTAAAGATCGCGGATGGTGATGGACTCATCGTCGTGAGCGCCGAACTCCCAGCTCCGGCCATGGTGTCCGCGCAGTGCAAAGCCGCGCTCCTCGAGAATGCGGCGCGCCTCGGCCGCACTCGACTGTGCGACGAGGAAGTCGAAGTCCAGCTGCGCGCGGAGCTCCAGCGCGGGGACGGAGTGGGAATCCAGCGAAAAGCCTTTGAGGGTCGCATAGCTCAGGCCGGCCCTCTGGAACCAGGCGTGGAGGCTGCGCGATTCCGCGAGCAGCGCAGCGGTTCGCTCCTTGTTATCGGCCAGGTTTTGGCTTAGCCGCGCGTGCACCCAGTCGGGGAGAAGGGCGTCGAGGTTTTCCTCCCGGAGTCGGCCGAGGAAGTAGAGTGCGAGGCCGGCGGTGTCGAGCCAATGGAGAGCTTCCTGCCACTCGGCGCGGGTGAGCAGCCAGAGGCGAAGACATTCTTTTGGAATGGGGTCGATAAAGGTGAGCAGCAGGGCTTCGCGTGTCCGCTTCTGACGCGAAAGAGACAGGGGCTGGGATGTGTCGTGAAAGGCGCGCGTGAAATGGGCCGCTGCTGAACCGCGATGGCCGACTGGGCGCGTCCCGGGTAGAGCAGAAGGGGAGTCGGGTTGGATGCTGGGCGCCGAGGGCAAAGCCGCGATATTGGGAAGACCAGCCATGAATGGGACTCTAGGGCAGAAGCGGCGAAGCGCTGTCAGATGTGTGCAAGGGGAATGTCACTGGATTGTCGTCGGATCCGGAGACAGGGAAGCATGACAATCGTTTGACAAAGTGCAGACGGTGACAGGACACGAAGAGCCGTGGGCCGGCCTAGCTTCGTGGTTATGCTGCTTCGTTACTCGGATTCTCGACGACTACGAACGACGTCTCTGGCTCTCTTCGCGATCTGCGCTTTGCTGGGCACGATACGTCCTGCGCATGCGCAGGACACGCCGCTGCTCTCCGGAGGCGTGGCGTTCCTCACCAGCACGACGGGAGGCAATACCGGCTATTCGCCGATCGTGGAGCCGCTGCTGGCGGCGCCGATCGGACCGCATCTGCTGCTTGAGTCGCGAGCGCTGCTGGTGGAGAACTATCACCCTGACGGCAAGGGTGGCTACGATCACACGCACTTTGTCGGGCTGACTTATATGCAGGGTGACTACGTGGTGAACCCCCATCTGACAGTAGTGGGCGGCAGTTTCATCCTGCCTTTCGGCACCTACAACGAGCGGCTGTCGCCGGTATGGATCAACAACTTTCAGGATGGTCCGCTGGATGTGCAACTGGGGCTGCTGGGGACGGGCACAGGTGTAGGGGGAGAACTGCGCGGGTCGGCGGCTCGCACGGCGAGGTATTCGATCGACTACACGACGTGGTTCTCGGCGCGGAGCGGAAACCAATACTTCAATGCGGAACGGTCTTTCGGCGGCCGGTCGAGCCTGTATTTACCGGAGCAGAGGCTGGAGATGGGTTTGTCATACGACCGCTCGCTGCAGGGCACGCACGAGAATTTCTATGGAGCGCATGTGTGGTGGGAACCCAAGGACGAGGGATTGCGGCTGCGATCGGAGTACGCGCGCGGACACCATGCGCAGGGATATTGGATCGAGGCCGATTACCGAAGCAGCGCGTATGGCGGCCTGAACAGCTGGGTCGGACGGCTGGAGCCGCTCTTCCGGATGCAGCAGACGTTTCGGCGGGACACGATAGTGAGCGATGGAGTACCGCTGGTGAACACGCAGCGAGCAGATTTTGGGCTCGACTATAACCTGCCGCACAACACACGGATCCTGACCAGCTATTCGCGGCAGTTTTCTTCGACGGGCAACGAAAACATCTGGGAAACGGGGATCGTGTACCGCTTCCTGTTTCCGGCATGGAAGGGGAAGGTTCGATGAGAGCAAAGAACTTTGTTCCAGGATTGTTGTTAGCGGCGGCGATTGGGGCAGCGAGTCTCGCTGCTCCGCAGGGATACACACAGTCCGCGCCGCGTAGGGCGCAACCGCAGGTGAGGCAATATCAAGCTGCGAAAACTACCCAGGTGGAGGACGAGGGGCAGCGCGTGTTTGAGCAGAACTGTTCGCGGTGCCACGCGACGCCGGAGGGGTTCTCGTCGCGGATCTCAGGGACGATTGTGCGGCACATGCGGGTGCGCGCAAACCTGAGCGAGCATGATGAGCAGGTGCTGCTGAAATATTTCAATCAGTAGAGCGGCGGACAGCGATGAGCGTATAGCGCGTCGCGGTGAGTCCGGTGGATTCGGGAATCCTTCGGGAATCCCGAAACACAAATTACAACACCAGGGGCAGCAAGGCTGCAGAGGTCGAACCTGACTCTGCGGCCTTTTTATCTTCGGCGGCAGGCAACAGCAAAAAAGGAAGAAGCTTCGGGTTGGGGATCTGAATCCCAGGGGAAAAGTTGAGGCATGATGGGCCCCGAGAAGAACTCTGAGCGGCCGCCATTTGTCCTTTTGAGGTTAGGTTGGACTAATCGACATGGCCAAAGGCGGAAGGATGAAGCTTGGGCACGGCAGTTGCGCGCGTCTTGCCCGGCGTGAGCAGAAGCCGACACAAGAGGGCGATGATGGCTGCGGATGCGGCGAGGCCGAGCAGAATGCGGGGATATCCAAACTGCGTAAAGAGAATGCCGGCGGCGGCCGTGGCTCCAGAGCTCACAAGGGAATTTGTGAACATGGTGGCGGCGGCCGCGGTACTGCGTTGAGCTTCAGGAG
>DASZYN010000139.1:0-13468 GCA_035545435.1 Acidobacteriaceae bacterium
AAATCGTTGTTCTCGGCAGCGGGACCTCCATGGGGGTGCCGACGCTCGGCTGCCAGTGCGCCGTATGCACCTCTACCGATCCACGCAATCGCAGAACCCGCCCCTCGATTGCCGTCACCTGGAACAATAGCGGTGCGACGCATTTGGTGGTCATTGACACGGGTCCGGACTTCCGCAGCCAGGCATTGCGCGAAGGCATCCGGCACGTGGATGCCGTGTTCTATACGCACGCCCATGCCGACCATATCCTCGGTCTCGACGATCTGCGTCCCCTGAGCTTCGCCTACAAGCCCAAATCCCTGCCCCTCTATGCGGATCGGCCAACAGCCGATATTCTCCGGCGGGTCTATGACTATACCTTCTCGCCCACCTCGACGTATCCCAATAAGGCGCGCGTTGAGCTGCGCGATCTGGCAGAGGAACAGACAGTCAATGTGCACGGGGCGCAATTTCAACGAGTGCCGCTCCTGCACGGTGATCTCGAGGTCGCGGGGTTTCGCTTTGGATCGGCGGCCTACCTTACCGATATGAACGCCATTCCCGAGTCCAGTTTGCTGCTGCTTAACGGGCTTGACGTAATGATCATCGATGCCCTCCGGCCCCAGCCCCATCCCAGCCATGCCAGCATTGCGGAGTCGCTGCGATGGGTCGAGCGCGTTCGCCCCCGGCAGGCCTGGTTCACCCACATGTCGCACGAAGTGGAGCACGACACCACCGAGCAGACACTTCCAGCCAATGTGCGGCTCGCCTGGGACGGCTTGCGCATTCCTTTTGAGCTATAAGCGATGCAGGTCTACCGTTCCATCCCGGAGTTGCCTAAACCGATGCCTCCCACCGTGGCGGCCATCGGCAACTTCGATGGCGTGCACCGAGGCCACCAGGAGATCATCGCCCGCGTCCGGGATCGGGCTCGAAGCCTCGGAGCACAAGCCATCGCTGTCACCTTCGATCCGCACCCTCTGGTGCTGCTGCGCCCGGACCAAGCTCCGAAGTTGATCACTCCCATCCCAAAGCGGTTGCGCTTGCTCGCCGAAACCGGCCTTGACGCCACACTCGTCATTCCCTTTACGCGGGAGTTTTCGTTGCAAACGCCATGCGAGTTTGCCGAGAGGATTCTTTGTGACGCTTTGCACGTCGTTGAAGTACATGAAGGCGATACCTTCCGCTTCGGACATGACGCGGCGGCCGGCATCACCGAACTGCGTGAGTTAGGGGCCGAGCTGAACTTTGAGGTCGTCTCCCACCCCTCCCTCAGGATCCGCGGCATCACGGTCTCGAGCAGCGAAGTGCGACGCCGCATCGATGCGGGCCATATCGCATTGGCTCGGGCTTTGCTGGGTCGTCCATTTTCGATCCTCTCAACGCCTGTACACGGACGGGGGGTCGGCACAAAACTATCAACCCCAACGATCAATCTCGCTCCGTACCCGGAGCTGCTGGCGCCGGATGGTGTTTATGTAACTCGGCTTCGGATCGGCGAGAAATCCGGGGCACCGTGGCTCGATGCGGTGACGAATGCAGGTTCACGGCCCACCTTCGACGGCGCAGGCTTCGCGGTGGAATCACACCTGCTCGATGGCCCTCCGCCAGTCGAACTCAGCGATTCCACTCCGATCGAGGTGTGCTTCCTGATGCGCCTTCGTGGCGAACGTCGCTTCCCTTCTCCGGATGCTCTGAAGGCGCAAATCCTGCGCGATGTGACGCGCGCTCGCGAGTATTTCCGCAGGTCGGCGGACTCGTTCGCCCGCCGCAGCACGGAGTGATTCCTGGCCTGTTAGGATTGGCGGATGTTTAAACTCGGCAGGCCGGAGAATTTGGGCCAGTGGCTTGTTCACATCGTATTGGGCATCATTGCGCTGGCACTGATCGCCTGGATGGTGCGGGTCTTCATTCTCTGACGTTTCAGTGATCCAGCGCAGCGGTTTGCTGCAGAGGCGGGCGTGCTGGCCTGGGTCCGTCTCCCGGAAAGCTCTCGTTGGGCGAGGCGGTGATCGCCGTTCTCATGAAATCCGTCCACAAAGGCAAAGCGACGGCCGCGCCCGTTTGTTTCTCACCAAGTGATTTGCGGTCATCGTAGCCGACCCAGACGCCGCACGTAATCGAGGGTGAAAAACCAACGAACCAGGCGTCGGTAAAGTCATTGGTGGTTCCGGTTTTTCCTCCCAGCGGATGATTCAGCGCAGCAACTTTTGCTGCGGTTCCCTCGCTGGTGACACCGCGAAGAAAGACCATCATGGTGCGAGCGGTCTTCTCGCTGATCACATCACTGATGTCCTGGCCGTCACTCGGGAGCGTGATGCCGTCCGCGCTCTCGACCCGCTTGACCAGCCGCGGCGCAACCCGAATGCCATCGTTGGGAAAAACGGAATACGCATCCACCTGCTGCTCAAGGGTTACCTCGGCCGACCCCAGAGCAATCGGCAGATACGGCGGGATGTTGGTGGTGATCCCAAAGCGATGCGCCGTGGCGATGACTTTGCGCACACCAACCCGATCGGCGAGCTCGAGAGCAGGGATATTCCGTGAATCGGCAAACGCCTCCAGCAGCGAGATTCGGCCTTTGAACTTGCCATCATAATTTCGCGGAACGTAGGTACCGAACGAGACTGGCCGATCGAGGATCGTCTCCTGAGGCGACGCGCCGTCTTCCACGGCCGCCGTGTAAACATAGGGCTTGAAGGAAGAGCCGGTCTGGCGTTCTGCCTGCGTAGCGCGGTCGAACTGGGAGAGATTAAAGTCCCGGCCGCCCACCAGCGCCAGTACATCGCCTGTGGCGTTATTCATGGCCATCAGCGAACCCTGAACACCGCTGTCCTGCTCGAGGGTGGCGTGAAGGATTCCGCCCTCCTCGCCAGTAACTTTAAGGTAGATGATGTCACCCGGCTTCAGGAACTGATCCGCTGTGTGGAAGCCCGTCCACGCCCAGTCCTCCGGCGTAAGAATGAACTGCC
Organism: Acidobacteriaceae bacterium; assembly: GCA_035545435.1. Lineage (GTDB taxonomy): Bacteria > Acidobacteriota > Terriglobia > Terriglobales > Acidobacteriaceae > Palsa-343. Next base: position 2,952 of record DASZYN010000139.1, read on the forward strand.
GGTCCCCGACTCGGCCCGTCACCTGGTACGGCAAAATACCGGTAGCGAGCGCATGGATCCACGTCCCCGTTTTGGCTGGCAGGGACCAGTCCGGGTGCCTGAATGCGTCGACGTTCAGGCCGGCGGAGAGGACGTTCAGCAGATTGCCATGCCAGCCGCGGCTGCGCTCGTATGAGCCTAGCCCGCTGAGAACCGCGGCGTTGGCCGCATGCTGTAGATCGAGGTCGAGCGTGGTGTAAACCCTGAGGCCTGCGGCGTGAACCTCCTCGGAACCGAACCGGCGCTCCAGTTCCCGCCGAACTTCTTCAACAAACCACGGCGCGACGCTGTTCGGAGGCGCCTCGACGTGCAGGCCCAGAGGTGACGAGCGAGCGGATTCCGCTTCAGCGGCGGTGATCTTGCCATCCTCGAGCATCGAGTCAATAACGACGTTGCGCCGCCGGAACGCGCGGTCCGGATTGTTGATCGGTGAATATTCCGACGGACCCTTAGGCAGACCGGCGAGCAGCGCCGCCTCCGGCAAAATCAGCTGACTCGCGTGCTTCGAGAAGTAGTATTCTGCGCCGGCCTCAAACCCGTAGACGCCGCTACCCAGGTAGATCTGATTGGCGTAGAGGGTGAAAATCTGCTCCTTGGTAAATGCATGCTCGATCTGCAGCGTCAGAAAGACCTCCTGCAGCTTGCGGGACCAGGTGCGCTGATTGGTCAGGAAGAGGTTGCGCGCCAGCTGCATGGTGAGCGTCGAGGCTCCCTGCGCCCGGTTCTTGGAAGAAAGGTCGTGCCACGCAGCCCCAGCGACGCGAACGAGATCGATGCCCCAATGGCTTTCGAAGTCGCGATCCTCGGTGGAGATGACGGCATGCCGCAGAATCGGCGCAAAGTCGTCGTAGTTTACGGCCACGCGGCGCTGGAGCGCAAAAGATCCGAAAATGCGCCCGTGCGTGTCGTAAAGTTCTGTCGTCGTGCTGGGCCGATAATGCTCCAGCTCATCGATCTGGGGCAGATCCACAGAATAGACAAGAGTCAGCCCAGTGAGGCAGCCGGCCGCTGCAGCCACGACCACCAGAAATGCCAGAGCGAGGCTGCCCGCAATCTTGCGATGTGCCGAAGGGGGACGGAAATCGGAGTCGCGTCGCCGAGGCCGCCGGCGTGGAGGCGGGGGACTCTCATCCCAGTCCGATGGCGTGATCAGGTTCAACGTGCCATCCGCTTCCTTTGGTCTGGCACCATCCGAGAAATGGCCCTGGCCTGCCCTTCAGGCGCTCTTTTGTTTCAGGACCTGCAGCGCCCGGTTCAGCTGATCGTCCGTACGCGGTTCCTGCGGATTGCTTTCGTTCTCCGCAGGCGCCTCTTCAACACTCTGGCTTACCGCAACGTTGGGAGTCACCGCCACGTCTTCGATCTTCTTGCCCGAAGGGGACTCGTACTTGGCCACCGTTAGCAGCAGCGCGGATCCGTCAGGCATCGGGAAGGTCTTCTGCTGCCCCCCTTCGCCAAAGGTACGCTCGCCAACCACATCGCCGCGTTTGTCATCGAGGATCGCAGCCGCGACGATTTCAGCGGCCCCTGCCGTGCCATGGTTGACGAGAATCACCAGAGGAGCGGCGGTCACGAACTTCGCGGATTCCGCGCTGAACGTCTGCACAGGTACGGTTTGTCCTTGCAGCGACGCGATCGTCCCCGACTGAAGGAATGCATTCGCCAGCCGGATTCCCTGCTGCGGATCGCCCTCGGCGACATCGCGCAGGTCAAGCAGAACCTTGTGGTTACCGCCCTTCTGCATCTCCCGCAGTCGCGCAACGATCTCGTCGACGCGATCTTTGGTCAGCACGACCGGCTTCAGATAAAGAATGCTGGAGTTCTCATACTGCTGCTGGAACAGCGCTGGCGGCGCTACCGCCGCACGCGTCAGCGTAACCTCGTCAGGCTCGGGTTTGAAGTGGCGAACCAGCTCGAAAGTGACACTCGTGCCCGGCTTGCCTTCCAGCATCAGGCGAATCATCGCCACTGACATCTCGCGCGTGGAGTGTCCGCCGATAGCCTCAATCAGATCGCCGTCCTCGATATGCGCCTTGTCGGCCGGGCTGCCGGGGATCACCGAGATGACGCTGCCGTATCCGTAACGCTTGGAGACATCCATCCCCACCTGCGCCACGCCTTCGTGCTCATGCTGCACATAGTTGGCGTATTCGGCCGCGGTCAGATAGCTCGAATCCGAGTCGAGAGATTCCAGCAGGCCGTGCAACGCGCCTGTCGTCACATTCTGTATGTTCGGATCGGTGACGTAGTCGGTTTGGATCTTATGCAGCACTTCCTCATAGACGCCCATCTGCCGGTAAGCGCCGTCGCTCTGACTGGCACTAACACCAGCCGGGCCCAGCCCGCCGAAGACGACAACAAGGATGATGGCTGCAGAAACGCCAAGCAGAGTGTGATTAAGACTTCTGGACATAGGGTTCAAAGCTGGGGGTACACCACCGCTACCTGAATGATACCCCACCCGGCAGCGAGCACGATGGCCGCTTTGGGGCAGGCGTATCTGGCCCGGCAGCGGCTTTCACTCGTACCGCAGGGCCTCAATCGGATCCAGCGTCGCCGCTTTCCACGCCGGATAGATGCCGAACACAAGGCCGATCGCCGCCGAGACGACAAACCCTGTAATCACCCAGAACGTGGACAGGCTCGCCGGAAATGAAATGCCATAGCGAATGGCCATCGTCAGCATGGTGCCCAGAAAGATGCCAATCAGCCCTCCCAGCGAACACAACGTCATGGCTTCGAACGTGAATTGCACCAGAACGTTGCGTTTCGTTGCACCAATGGCCTTGCGAACCCCAATTTCGCGCGTGCGCTCGGTGACCGACACCAGCATGATATTCATCACGCCCACGCCACCCACCAACAAGCCGACACTCGACACCGCAAACATAAAAATCACCAGACCGGCCGTGATCTGCGACCAGAAGTCGAGGATGGAGTCAGGGCTAAAGATGGCGAAATCGTCATCCTTTTCAACGTGCACACGGCGCCGCTCGCGCAACAGGGTGCGCACCTCTTCGGTGACGATTGACTTGTTGGCCGGATCGTCGTATTTCACCGAAACCCAGGTATCCAGTACTTCCGGGTGAATCTTCTTGAACGTTGTCAGCGGAAAGACGGCTTTATTGTCATTGGGATTGTCGCCGCTGCCGAAGGCCTGCTTGTACTTGTCGAGCACACCGATCACCGTGAAGACATCCCCGTTAACCTGGATGTCTTTTCCGATAGGGTCTTCCGTGCCGAAGAGCTTTTCCGCAGTATCGTGCCCAATCACCGTCACATTGGAGGCGCGGAACGCTTCGTCGTCGGTAAACGGCCGGCCCTCGGCGAACTGCACGTCATCTACTGTTGCGAAGGACGGCTGATCGCCTTCAAGAATCGTGTTCTGGATCTTTTTGTCCTTGTACTTGACCGCGACGTAGCCCACCCCGAGCTGCCAGTTGGCAAACTGACGCCCGCAGTTCACCCCGAGAACGTGCGGCAACGTTTCCAGCGCCTTGCAGTCATCGGTCGTAAAGTATTTGCGCGCCAGCATCTCAGCGGTCGGGCGGACGCCGATGGGGTTCCAGCGATAAAGCCACAGCACATTGGTGCCGAAGGACTTGGCCATGTCCCGAACGCGGTTGTTCACGCCGTTGATCAGCGACGAGATCGTGATCACCGTCGCCACTCCAATCACCACGCCGAGGATGGTCAGACCGGAGCGCAGTTTGTTGCTGCGCAGCGTATCCATTGCCATCCGGACCGATTCACGGGAATCACTGAGTGCCATGGTTTATAGCTCCGCGCGCAGGGCGACGATGGGATCCAGTTGAGCCGCTTTATGAGCCGGATAAACGCCAAAGAAGATGCCGACAGTAGTGGCTACAAAGAGGCCCAGGAAGACCGACCACAGCGCAATGGCAGAGGGGAAGCCCACGAGGTGGGTGACGATTTCAGCTACTGTGACGCCTCCGATAACGCCGAACAAACCGCCCAGCAGCGCCATCGCAGCCGATTCGATCAGGAACTGCAGCATCACATCTTTGCGCTTGGCGCCGAGGGCCTTGCGAATGCCGATTTCGCGAGTCCGCTCCGACACCGAAACCAGCATGATGTTCATGATCACCACGCCGCCGACGACCAGCGAAATCGCAGCGATCCCAACGATCACCGTGGCGAACGTCTCGCTGATTTGCTTCCACAAGCTAATGAAGGTTTCGTTGGTCGAAATCGTGAAGGTGTCGTCATCACCCGGACGATCGTGGCGGCGGGAACGCATCAGAGCGCGCACCTGATCGATTGCTGCATCGAGCGCACCTGGAGCCATCCCCGCTTTCGCCGAGATAGTAATGCTGTGGTTCTGCCCATGCGTATGCAGATAGGTGCTCAAGGGCATATTGACGAAGTTGTCCTGGCTCTGTCCAAACATCGAGCCCTGGCGTTCCACCACCCCGACCACGCTGTAAACTTCGCCATCCACGCGCAGTTCCCGCCCAATTGGATCCCCGGGAGGCAGCACGTTATCGACAACGTCTGCGCCAACGACGATGTCGTGCGTTCCCATGGAGTCGTCTGTCGGCGTTAGCGGCCGTCCCAGCACGATGTTCTGGTCTGAAATGTCCGCCATGTTCGAGGTCCAGCCGTTGATGTTCGTGTTGTCGCTGGATTGCTTGCCACTGACGATTTTGCCCACAGACGAAAGCTGCGCCGCCAGCACCTGGCAGCGCGAGCAGGTCCGCTGAAGATAGAGAAAGTCGTCGTATTCAATGTTTTTCCGCTTGTTGACCTTCAGGTATTCCTCGCCGGTGAAGATCACAGGAGGCAGGCGGGTCACAGTCAGAGTGTCCGATCCCTTACGGGCGACCTTCTTGACCACGAACATGTTCGCGCCGTTGACCAGCGTAATGACGGCGATGACGGAGGCCACCCCGATGATCACGCCAAGGATCGTCAGGATGGTGCGCATCTTGTTAGCCCAAAGCGATTGCAGCGCGACCTTAATGGCTTCGCCAAATTGCATGACCGGCGGTTGTCCCTCGGCCCCGGCTTCGGTGCAGACAGCAATATTCTCCGGGGACTCTGCGCCTAGTTTACGCAGAATTCAGACGGGATGTTCCCTCTTTGTGACCTTTAGGCCCTTGCCGAAGCGTACTGTTCGCAATACCAGGCTGCCGTCCGGCGCAGACCCTCTTCGAAACCCACCTTCGGTACATACCCGAAGGCTTCGCGAGCCGCCGAAATGTCAGCCAGAGAATCCCGAATATCGCCCTCGCGCGGCGGCCCATAGATCGGCTGCTCCTTGAAGTCCAGCAACTCAGCCAGGATGCGAAAGGTCTCGTTGATCGTGTGCCGTTCGCCACAGGCCACGTTGAAAACGCGCCCAGCCACCTTCTCCGCCGGCCCATCCAGAGCCAGCAGGTTCGCCGAGACCGCATTCTCGATGTAGGTGAAGTCCCGCCCCTGTTCGCCGTCTCCGTTAATGGTGGGACGTTCGCCGCGCATCATCTGCAGCGTCAACTTCGCCATCACGCCGCTGTATGGAGAATCGGGCACCTGACGCGGACCGAAGATGTTGAAGTAACGCAGGCACACCGTCTCGATACCGTAAACCTGCCAGTAGCTCTTCATGTAGAACTCGCAGGCCAGTTTCTGCACCGGATAAGGCGCAATCGGCATGGGAAACATCGTCTCGACGCGAGGAAACCCCGGCTGATTACCGTAGGCGGACGACGAAGCCGCATAGACGATCCGCTTCACGCCCGCCGCACGTGCCCCTTCGAGGAGATTGAAGGTGCCATCGATGTTGGCCGTGTGGCTCGTGCGTGGGTCCTTCACCGACCGCGGCACCGAGGGCAGCGCTGCCTGGTGCAGGATGAAGTCCACGCCCTCGCAGGCGCGCGCCACGCCTTCGGCGTCGCGCAAATCGCATTCGACAAACTCAAAACGGCCTGCGAGATGGGCGAGGTTGTCCCGTTTTCCCGTCTCAAAGTTATCCAGCCCGCGAACCGTTTCGCCGCGCTCCACCAGAGCCTGCGTAATCCACGATCCAATAAACCCCGCACAACCGGTCACAAGATAGCGCGACATGGTTTTCATCGTAGCGGATGCACCAGGCGAGCGGGATCACAACCTTTAGGGGTCTGCGGCATACTAAAGGGTCATGGAAATGATCGCGCCCTTTCGTCTGGCGCCCTACTTTCGCACGCGTCCCTGGGGATTCGAGGACCTCCATCCCTGGTACGACTACAAGACCGATGGAGACCCCATCGGCGAAGTCTGGCTCACGGGCGAAATGTGCCTTGCCGACACCGGCCCTATGACAGGCAAAAGCCTTGCCGTGATCACGAAACAGCACGGCGATGCCCTCCTGGGCCAGGGTTTGAACGGCCCCGATTTTCCGCTGCTGATCAAGCTGCTCTTCCCCAAAGACAAACTCAGCGTCCAGGTCCATCCCGACGATACGCTGGCGCAACACTACGGCGAGCCCCGGGGAAAGACCGAATGCTGGTATGCGCTCGACGCCAAGCCGGGAGCATCTGTGGCGCTGGGCATCCGTCCCGGTGTGACCCTGGAGCAGGTGAAATCCGCGGTGCAGGATACAACGCTGGAGTCGCTGCTGGAGATGGTCCCCGTTCAAACCGGCGACATGATCTTCGTCGACGCCGGAACGGTTCACGCCATGGGCCCGGGGCTGGTGATTCTGGAAACCCAGCAGTCCAGCGACCTGACCTACCGCATGTACGACTACGGCAGCGCGCGGGAGCTGCACCTCGACAAATCGTTTGCCGCGATGCGCCTGAAGACGCGTGCGGGCAAGGTCCCGCCGCACCCGGTCAACGGCCACCTCGTGCTCATCGACGAGCGTTACTTTCGCGTTGAACGCTGGCCGCTGCAGGGTCAGGCCGCCAATGCGCTCACGGCGCGAAGTCCCGTCGTACAGATGCTGTTTGTCAAGCAGGGATCGATTGAGATTTCGGGTCAGGGCTTTGAATCCTTCCGCGTGGAACGCAACCAGCTCGCCGTGATCCCCGCCGCAACGCCGCAATGGACAATTGCGGGAACTGAAAGCACCGAGCTGATTCGCACGCTGCCGGCTGTCGAACTCGTTTAGGATTGCGTTTTGTCTCAGGATTCCATGGCGATCGATTTTCGACCCATCATTCTTGCTGGCGGCAGCGGTACCCGTTTCTGGCCCCGCAGCCGGCGTGCTCGTGCCAAGCAGGTCCTGGCCCTGGATGGTCAGCGCACCATGATCCAGCGCACCCTGGATCGGCTGACGGCCACCGACAGCCTGGAACCTCTGGCCAAGCCACATGACGTCTGGGTCATTACCAACGCGCACCTTTCGGACGCGATCTGCACCCAGCTCGATTGCGTCCCGGGAAAACAGGTCATCTGCGAACCCGCTGCCCGCAACACCGCCCCGGCCGCGGGCCTCGCTGCCTTTCTGATCGAGCGCCTCTGTCCCGATGCCGTCCTTGGAATTTTCCCTTCCGATCATGTGATCACCGACGAGAAGGCATTTGTCGCGATCATTCGTCGTGCCATCGGCCTCGCAGCAGCCGGAGACAACATCGTGGTGCTCGGCATCCAGCCAACGCGGCCTGAAACCGGCTATGGATACATCGAGACCGGTGAGGCTCGACAGGATGGTGTCCTGTGCGTCCGGCGGTTCACCGAGAAGCCCAACCAGGAGAAGGCCGAGGAATTTCTCGCGGCAGGAAATTACTTCTGGAACAGTGGCATGTTCGTGTGGAGCGCGAAGACCCTGGCGAACGCCGTGCGCGAACTCATGCCGGATACCGCACCACTCCTCCAGCAAATCGTCGCCGCCTGGGGTTCTCCCGACTTCGAGCGGGTTTTTGCGGAACTGTATCCAAAGTGCGAGAACATCAGCGTCGACTACGCGATTCTCGAACCGCGCTCCGCACGCGGCGAACACCATTCGAACCTGTACTGCATCCCATCGAAGTTCGGCTGGAGCGATCTCGGCTCCTGGACCGCGCTCCACGAATATCAGGTCGAGCAGAAGGCGGCTGACGAGCATACGAATGTCCTGGACGCACAGGGCAGCGTTGTGCTGGATTCCACCGGTAACTACGTATTCAGCCCCAAAAAGCTGGTCGCCCTCGTCGGCGTGCAGGACCTTGTGGTCGTGGAGACCGACGATGCTCTCCTGATTACCACCCGGGCGCACTCCCAGGATGTCGGCAAGGTGGTCAAAGAACTCGCCGGCCGCGGGCAGGAAAAACTGATCTGATCATGTCGACAAAATCTCCCGTCAAATTCGGTACCGATGGATGGCGCGGCGTCATCGCCGACGACTTCACCTTTGAGAACGTTCACGCCGCGGCGGCCGCAATCGCCGGCTACGTTCTGACCAAAGAAGATCCGAAGAAAGGCGTGTGTATTGGATACGACACTCGCTTCGGTTCGCCTGCCTTTGCAGCGGCTGTGGCTGAAGTCATCGCTGGAGCAGGCATTCCCGTGCAGCTGGCCGACCGCATCACCCCCACCCCAGCGCTTTCCTTCGCCGTGAAGCATCGTGCCGCCGCCGGTGGCGTCATGATTACCTCCAGCCACAACCCGGCACAATGGAACGGCGTCAAGTACAAGGCCTCCTACGGCGGCTCCGGCAGCCCGTCCATCATGGCTGACATCGAAAGCCTGCTGGGTAAGCCCCTGCCTGCCAACTCTCCGGCAAAAATCGAGAAAGTGAACTTCGTACCGCCTTATGTTGAGGCCATCGAGAAGTTCGTTGATCTCGACCTGATCGCGAAATCGGGATTCCGATTCGCCATCGACTGCATGTACGGCGCGGGCGCTGGAATTCTCGCTGGAATCTTTTCGAAAATCGGCGTCGACTTTATCGAAATCCGTGCCAACCACGATCCCCTGTTCCCCGGCATCAATCCCGAGCCGATCGAGCCGCATGTCCGCGCCTGTCAGGACATCGTCGTCGAGAAAAAGTGTGACGCGGGCCTGATTACCGATGGCGACGCGGACCGCATCGGTGCAGCCGATGAAAACGGCAACTTCGTCGATCCCCACAAGATTTACTCCGTGCTGCTGCAGTGGATCCTCGAGCGGAAGGGCTGGCCGGGCGACGTCACGCGCGCCTTCAATACGACATCCATGCTCGATCGGATCGCCGCGCGCTATGGCCGCAAACTGCACGAGCACGGCATCGGCTTCAAGTTTGTCTGCGACCTCATGCTCACCGAAAACATCCTGATCGGCGGCGAGGAGTCGGGCGGCATCGGCATCCAGCGGCACCTCCCCGAACGCGATGGGCTGCTCAATGCGCTTCTGCTCGCCAACGTCATGGCTGAAGAAAAGAAGACCCTGGGCCAGCTCGTCGAGCGCCTGCAGCAGGAGTACGGCGAACACCAGTACGGCCGCATCGATCTGCACATCCCTGACTCGCTGAAGAACGCAACCATCGCCCGTGCGAAAGCCGGCGTGAAAGAGTTCGCGGGCATGCCCGTGGAGAAAGTCGAGACCCTCGACGGCATCAAGTTCTGGCTCGACATCCCTGAAGCAAAGAGCAAACAGAACGCCGCAAAAACCTGGCTGCTCCTGCGTGCGTCCGGAACCGAACCTCTCCTCCGCATCTACTCCGAATCCTGCTCGAAGGAATCGGTGAAAAAGCTGCTGGAGGCTGCCCGCGAGTTCGCGATGAGCAGCGGCGGCTGATCGGCGTCCTGTTTCCTCCCATTCACACGACCGTCGTACCATGGTTGCGACGTACAACGGAGGCTCCATGGCCGGTTCGGTCGCCGACTACCCCTACGAAACGCGCCTCAACATTCTGCACAAGCCTCTGGAACTCATCGACGAAAAAGCCATCGCCGATGCCTGCACCTACAAATGGTTCAACCAGACGCTCTGCCAGGTCAACGGCAGCGTCGTGCGCATGGCCGTCATCGAGGGCGAATACCACTGGCATCAGCACACCGACGACGATGAATTCTTCTATGTCGTCGAAGGCACGCTCCTCATCGACCTTGAAGATCGCACCGTCGAACTGAACCCACGCCAGGGATTCGTTGTTCCCAGAGGCACGACCCACCGCACCCGCGCCACCCAAAGAACCGTCATCCTCATGGTCGAAAACGCCGGAATCATCCCAACCGGGAATTGACATCGAACTGCGCTCGCGCGCGAGACCATCCGGCATCCACCTGAATCCTATAGTTGAGACTTCTTCCGGAGAACATCATGAGCACCACCGCGACCGCCGTTCAACGCCCGCTGACTTCCCTGCCCGCCTGGAAAGCCCTTCAAGCCCATTACGAAAAGATCCGCACCCAACACCTGCGCGAATTGTTCCGAACCGACGCCCAGCGCGGTACGCGACTCACCGTCGAAGCCGAAGGCATCTATCTCGACTACTCAAAGCACCGCATCACCGACGAGACGGTGAAGCTTCTCCTCGATCTCGCCGAGCAGAGCGGGCTCCGCGAGCGCATCGAGGCCATGTTCTCCGGTGAAAA
>DASZYN010000140.1:0-2451 GCA_035545435.1 Acidobacteriaceae bacterium
CGGCAGATCACTCATATAGCCCCACGTTTGACGCAGAACCTCGACAAATTCCTGTTTCTCCCAGCCGACGTCCGCGCTCAAATGCACGTAGTGCTCGCTTGCCTCCTCGGCGCTCGGCTGCACGCGGACGCTCGAGAAGAACTGCAGGATCCGCTTGTAGTACACAGCTGTGCCCTCGCCGGCCTGAAGAAATGCCGCCGGCCAGTAAGACAACAGCGTCATCGCGGCCAGGTGGATGTCCCGTACGCTCTGCCGATCATCGCAGGTCACCCGCATGCGCATGCCCATGCGATTACTCTTGTCGGTCCAATCACAGCCGAAGGCGATGAATCTTGACTTGCTAAAAAGCGGCAAGGCGAACTCCGGGTACTCTTTCTCCCAGCCGCGCACTTGTTGCCAGCCGGTCAGATGGTTGTCGATCGTCACAGTCACGAGGCCACCATCCACGGCCCGCCAGGCGTCGGCCCACGGGCAATCGTGCGGAGCATCGTCAAAGAACTTTCGCATGAACTTTGTCTCGGCCTCGGCGTCTGCTTCATCCCCCTTAGTTCGGCTTTCGCAGTTTTTGCTAGCGTTGACAGCTTCTTGAGAAATAGGACGAGCCCCGTTCACGATGCAGATAGGTTCTCACGCCAATCGCATCGCCAAGGAGGCTCGCCATGTGTCTTGTTACTTCGTTCGTCGTTTTCCTGCAACCTTTGGCCGTGGTCATGACCTGTCCTTCGTTCGGCAACGCGATGACGCTGCTGGCCGGTTGGGTCTTCGCGCCGCGACGGACTGTCACTGGCATGATCGCGGCAGCGGGTGCTGTCGGCCGGAAACATCACTCTACGTTTCACCGGCTGTTCGCCAGCGCTCGTTGGTCGCTGGACAACGTCGGCTTGGTGGTCTTCGACCTGATAACGCCCTGGCTGAGCGACTCGATTATGTTGGCGGCCGACGACACACTGGCCCGCAAGCGCGGCTTGAAGATGTTCGGCGTAGGCATGCACCACGACCCGCTGCTCTCCAGCCGCGGCAAAGCGATTACCAACTGGGGTCACAGTTGGGTCGTGCTGGGCGTCATCCTCCGCTTTCCCCTTTGGCCCGATCGGGCCTTCTGTCTGCCGATCTTGTTCCGTTTGTATCTGAACAAGAAATCGGCTGCCCGCTGTGCCCGCGTCTATCGCACGCGTCCCGAGTTGCTGGTCGAGATGCTCACGTGGTTGTGCCAGGTCCGCAAAACAAGGCGTTTTCATCTGATCGCCGACAGCGCCTACGGCGGCCAGAGCGTGCTTAACCACCTGCCGGTCAACTGCGACCTGACCAGTCGGCTGGTCATGGACGCGCGACTCTATGGGCCTGCGCCTGCGCGCGTGCCGGGTCGGAATGGTCGCCCACGCAAACGCGGACCTCAGTTGCCTACGCCCGCCGAGATGCTCCAGCAGCGTGCCGCACGCGTCAGCTTGACGATCTATGGCCGCCAGGATCGCGTGCGGATGTGCGACGCGGTCGGCAGCGTGTACGCCGCACCCGATCGTCTGTTGCGAATTGTCGCGGTCGAGCCCCTGGTAGGCGGTCGCACGAAGCAAACCTTTTATTCGACCCACCACGAAGCGACCGCCATCGAAGTGTTGACCTGGTATGCCTGGCGGTGGGCTATCGAAGTCGCGTTCCACGACAGCAAACAGTCGCTCGGCTTCGAGGAGCCGCAGAGTTGGACACGCCGCGCCGTCCAACGCACCGCACCGGTGGCTATGCTGCTGTACAGCCTGATCGTGCTGTGGTTCGTGCATGAAGGACATCAACATTACCGTCCGCTCACCCGGCCGTGGTACACCACGAAAGCGGAACCTTCGTTCGCCGATATGCTGGGCACCTTGCGACGATGCAGCCTCCGCGAACAAGTTTCCTCATGGGGACTCGGCGGCCAAGGTAGCCGAAAAGTCCTCGACCTCCTGGAAAACACGGCCGCTCTGGCGGCCTAAACTGCGAAACTCGAACTAAGTGCCGCGGGGTTTCACCTCGAGCAGCACGCTTTCCGAATGGGTGCCCGGTAGCGGCCAGGTGCCGACCTTGCGCAATTGCAGACCGTTCAGCGCGCCGGCTTCGCGCGCCGTGTGACGCTCGTCGACCCAGGCCGGGCCCTTCACGACCAGCAGCCGCTCGAACGATCCCCAGAACGGTGCGAACCAATTCAGAAGCTTCACGAGCGGCGCCACCGCTCGTATCAGCAGCGACTGGTACTTCTCTCGGGCGAGCAATTCCTCGGCCCGACCGTGGTGCACAGGGCACGATAGCCCCAGCGCGCGCACGATGTCCTCGACAGCCCGGGCTTTTTTGCCGACGGAATCTGCCAGGGTCACGCGCAGATCGTCGCGCACGATCTGTAGCACCACGCCAGGGACGCCACCGCCGGTGCCCACGTCAAGCACCCGCTCCCCCTCGGCGATGACCTTGGAAAATTCGAGC
>DASZYN010000141.1:0-4186 GCA_035545435.1 Acidobacteriaceae bacterium
CGAGGTGGTGTACGCGAACTACTGCCGGCCGGAAGACTTTGCAAAGCTGAAGGACCTGAGCGTCGATGTGCATGGAAAGATCGTGCTGTGCCGTTATGGCGGGAACTTCCGCGGCGTCAAGGTCTACGTTGCGCAGGAGAAAGGCGCGGCGGGCGTGCTGATCTATTCCGACCCAGCCGACGACGGCTACTACCGCGGCGATATGTATCCGCATGGGCCGTATCGTCCGGCGACCGCCGTGCAGCGCGGGTCGGTGCAGTTCATGTTCAAGTATCCGGGAGATGCGCTGACGCCGGGGGTGGCGTCGAAGCCCGATCTGCCGGCGTCGGAGCGGCTGCCGCTGGACAAGGTGACGAGCCTTCCGAAGATTCCGTCCGAGCCGCTGAGCTATCACGATGCTTCGCCGATTCTGGAGCATCTGGGCGGGCCGGACGCGCCGCGCGAGTGGCAGGGCGCATTGCCGTTCACCTATCACGTGGGACCGGGCGTGAAGGTCCACATGAATATCCAGATGGACTACGAGTACGCGACGATCTGGGACGTGATCGGCGCGGTGCCGGGCGCGGAGTTTCCCGATGAGTGGGTGGTGGCGGGGAATCATCGCGACGCGTGGGTCTATGGCGCGGTCGATCCCAACAGCGGCACGGCGGCGATGCTGGAAGCGGTGCACGGCGTGGGCGCGCTGCTCAAGACAGGATGGAAGCCGAAGCGGCGGATCGTGTTCTGCTCGTGGGACGCGGAGGAGTGGGGGCTGATCGGATCGACGGAATGGGCGGAGGATCACGCCAATCAGCTCGCGCATGCGGTGGCCTACTTCAACACGGATGTGGGCGTGTCGGGGCCGAACTTCGATGCATCCGCGGTGCCGTCGCTGAAGGAGTTCGTGCGCAACGTGACGAAGGCCGTGCCGAGCCCGAAGGGCGGGACGGTTTACGAGCAGTGGAAGAAGGAGCAGGCCGACGCCTCGGCGCGCCGTCACCTGGGGGTGCAGGAACACGCCAGCCAGGAGGCCGCCAATGTGGATCACGATGTGCGCGTGGGCGATCTTGGATCGGGTTCGGACTTCACGCCGTTCATCCAGCACCTGGGAGTTCCGTCGACCGACATCGGTTCGGGCGGGCCGTATGGCGTGTACCACTCGGTGTTCGATAACTATGCGTGGTTCACGATGAATGCCGATCCGACGTTTGTCTATGAGCAGGAGATGGCGCGGGTGTTTGGCCTCGAAGTGCTGCACATGGCCGACGCCGATGTTCTCCCCTACGACTACGTGACGTATGGCAAGGCGATTTCCGCGTATCTGGATGCCGCGCAAAACAAGGCAGGGGAGGCCGGCATGAAGGGCTTCGACTTTGCGCAGGCGAAGGCGGCGGCGGAGAAGTTCACTGAGCTGGCGGAGAAAGTGCGAGCGATCCAGGCGGCGGCTTCGGGTTCGCCGGAACAATTGAAGACGCTGAACGCGCAGCTTCGCGATGTGGAGGAAGGGTTTTTGTCGGCGCAGGGGCTGCCGAACCGGCCGTGGTTCAAGCACACGATCTATGCGCCGGGCGAGTACACGGGATACGCGGCGGTGGTGATTCCTGGGGTCAATGAGGCGATCGACGCGAAGGATGCAGCCCGCGCGCAGGCGCAGATGACGGTGCTGACCGGGGCCATCGGGCGGGCGTCGTCGACGCTGGAGGCGATTGCGAAATAGGGAGCGCGCGAATTCAGGCGCGAAGCAAATCCGGGCCGGATCGCAAATGAGGCTCAGGGATTCGGGACGAGACTTTTTTGGCATGAGGAGCGATCAGACCACGGTCATTCCGCCATCCACGGTTAGTCCGTGGCCGATCACGTAGCTTGCCCCGGGACTACAAAGCCACAGCACGGCCGATGCGATCTCCTCCGGTCTTCCTGCACGGCCAATGGGGACCTGCTTTTCGATTTCGTGGTAGGCGTCTTCGTTCCCGGCGACAACATCGCGGGCAATCTGTGTATCGATGAGGCCGGGGTTGATCGCATTTACGCGAATGCCTTTCTTCACGTACTCGAGAGCTGCGGTGCGGGTAAGCCCGATGACGCCGTGCTTGGAGGCTATGTAAGAGCCAATACCAGGGTTGCCGGTCAATGCTCCCACCGACGCGTTGTTCACAATGGCGCCGCTGCCCTGGCGTTCCATTTGCCGGAGTTCGTACTTCATGCAGCACCACACACCACGCAAATTGATATTGATGACCCGATCCCATTCTTCGCGCGTGCTTTCCCCGGTGGGAGCGATGTGGGCCATGACGCCCGCATTATTAAACGCCGCATCCAGGCGACCGAACTCGGAGACTGCACGCTGCACCATGTGCTCGACCTCAGCCTCATCGCTCACATCGCAGCGGACGGCGGCGGCTTTGTGACCGGCGGCACTCAGCTTGTGCGCCTCCTGGCGAAGGGCGTCTTCACGAGCGTCCGCCATCAGGACCGCAGCGCCCGCCTCAGCGAATGCGTGGGCGGTGGCGAGTCCCATGCCTGAAGCGGCTCCCGTTACGAGGGCGACCTTTCCGGTGAAATCGAGAGGATTGGTTTGCATGACTATGCTCCACGAGGAGATGTGGGGTGAGCAGCGGGTCTTTGCGATGGTACTGAGACGAAGTTCGTTGTGTCGAGCAGCGGTCGATGTGGAATCCTGTGTTGGCGCGCATGGGCGGGATGAAGTGGAATAGCTTAACCTCAGAGAGGTGATTCCCCGCTGTGCGCGATTTGAAAGTGCAGCGCAGGGAAGGAAGGACAGGCCCGAGGCCTCGTCCGGCAGGAGATGCATGCGAGCACTGGTGAAGGCCCGCGCGGAACGCGGGTTATGGCTTGAGGATGTGCCGGAGCCGGATTACGGCATCAACGATGTGCTGATACGGGTGCGGCGGACGGGCATTTGCGGCACCGACGTCCACATTTATCAGTGGGACGAGTGGGCGCAGCAGACGATCCCGGTGCCGATGGTGATCGGGCACGAGTTTGTCGGGGAAATTGCCGCCGTCGGGTCGAATGTGTCGGACTTTCATGTCGGGGATCTGGTCTCCGGCGAAGGCCACGTGACGTGCGGGCGGTGCCGCAACTGTCTCGCGGGGCGTCGTCATCTGTGCGCCTACACGTCGGGCGTGGGCGTGAATCGTCCGGGCGCGTTTGCGGAATACATCACGCTGCCAATGACGAATATCTGGCGGCATCACGCGGGGGTGTCGGAAGAGATCGCGGCGATCTTCGATCCGTTTGGGAATGCGGTGCACACGGCGCTGGCGTTTCCGGTGCTGGGCGAGGACGTGCTGATCTCGGGCGCGGGACCGATTGGTCTGATGGCGATTCCGATCGTGCGCCACGCGGGCGCGCGCTATGTGGTGGCGACGGATCTGAATCCGTTCCGTCTGGACCTGGCGCGGAAGATGGGCGCGACCCTGGCCGTCGATCCGCGCAAGACGCCGGTGGCGGAGGTGCAGAAGCAGCTGGGGATGCAGGAAGGGTTCGATGTCGGCCTCGAGATGTCGGGCTCGCCGGTGGCGTTCGCCGAGATGCTCAACAACATGAGCCACGGCGCGCGGATCGCGGTGCTGGGGATTCCGTCGAAGCCGATGGAGACGGACTGGCGGAAGATCATCTTCAACATGCTGACGGTGCGCGGCATCTACGGGCGCGAGATGTACGAGACCTGGTACAAGATGTCGGTGCTGGTCACGTCGGGGGTGGACATTTCGCCGGTGATCACGCACCGGTTCTCGTACCAGGAGTATGAGAAGGGTTTCGAGGCGATGATCGGGGGCAACTGCGGGAAGGTGATTCTGGACTGGACCACGATCTGACTATTGCCGCGGGTCATCAACCCGTCCCAGGAACAGGATGGCCCCGGTCTTCGTCTCGCGGATCATAAAGAGAAACGGATGGTCGGCGTTGAAGACGATGGGCGGCGGCTCGGGGCGCGCCATGTGCATGGCGGTGGCAACCATGACTGTTGAGGTAGCTGCGGCGGCTTCGGTGCCCTGCTCGTTCACATCGATGAACGCTTTGTGAATCGCGGCGGAGATGGAGAAATCGGGCCGGCCCGTCATGCCGGAGAAGTCGGCCGCCGGCGTGAAAGCCTGGGGCATGCCCATCGCCGAGAGCGTGCCGCTCAGCTCGAACTGCTGCGTCATCGTGAAGCGCGGGAAGGTGAGGATGACCTTGTCGA
>DASZYN010000142.1:0-2190 GCA_035545435.1 Acidobacteriaceae bacterium
GCTCTTCATCGCTCGGCCCAGCGCCAGCGCCAGCAACACTCCGGCTGCCGCTCCGGGAATTACCAGCCGCGCGCCCTGGCCAAGCACCATCCGCATCAGGTCGCCGCGTTGCGCCCCCAGCGCCATCCGCAATCCGAACTCCGTCGTCCGCTGGCTCACTGCATACGCAATCACGCCGTAGGTCCCGATCCCCGCCAGCACAATCGCCAGCGCTCCGAAGAGGCCGACCAGAATGAATTGCATCCGCGGCGCCGCCACCGATTCCTCCACGATCTGATCCATCAACTGCACATGCGCTACCGCCAGTCCAGGATTCAGCCGATGCACTTCATCTCGCAATACCGTCACCATCGCACCCGGATCGCCGTCGAACCGCACCGCCACCGCCATATCGTGATAAGGAGCCTGCGCGTGCGGCCACCAGAATCCAGGTTCCACCCCCACGCTGTTCGGCTTATCCTTCACATCGCCGACAACCCCCACCACCCTCACCCAGTCCTTTTCCGTCGGATGATCCTCGAACGTGATCCGCTTTCCTGTCGCATCCTCACCCGGCCAGTACTTCTTCGCCATCGCCGCATTGATGATCAGGACCTCGGGTGCGCCATGCTTGTCCGCATCGGTGAAGAACCGCCCCGCCACCAGCGGCGTTCCCAATGCGCGGAAATAGTCAGGCGTGGCCGTGTGATATCGGGCATGGAAGAAGGTGTTGGGCGGTGGCTGCTTCCCCTCGATATCAAAGCTCGTGTTCTCATCCCAGCCGGTCCAGGGCAGATCGCTCCCGGCGCCTGCTGTCTGCACGCCCGGCACCGTCTTCAACCCGCTCAACAATTCCTGATAGAACTGCGCGACCGGCCGGCCATCTTTGTAATCCGCTTCGGGAAGCGACAGCGTCGCCGTCAGCACGTGATCGCGGCTGAATCCCGCATTCAGATGCAACTGCGCCAGCAGACTGCGCAGCATCAACCCCGCACCAATCAGCAGCACGCAGGCCAGCGTCACTTCACTCACCACCAGCGAGTTGCGCAGGCGCTGCTGGTGTCTGCTGCTGCTCAGGCTCCTGCCTCCATCATGCAATCCCTGCCGTGGATCGCTGCGTGAGGCCTGGAGAGCCGGGATGAGTCCGAACAGAATTCCCGTCCCCATCGCCACCGCGGCCGTAAACCAGAACACCGGCGCGTTCACACGAATATCTCCAGCGCGCGGAAAATCGCTCGGCAGCAGAGACACGATCGCACGCACACCTCCCATCGCCAGGGCCAGCCCCAGCGCTCCGCCTGCCAGCGCAATCACAAGGCTCTCCGTCAGTAATTGCCGCACCAGACGGCTTCTCTGCGCCCCCAGTGCCAGCCGCACCGCCAGTTCTCTCCTTCGGCTTGCCGCGCGCGCCAACAGCAGATTCGCTGCATTCGCACATGCGATGAGCAGCACCATGCCCACGGCCCCCAGCAGCATGAGCAACAGCGGCCGGCTCGCCCCGACGATCTCCTGCTCCAGCGGCACCACCAGTACACGCCAGGGATTCACCTGGTTTCCGTGTTCGCGCACCAGTTCCGTCATGATCGCATTCATCTCAGACTGTGCCTGTCCCGCCGTCACTCCATCTTTCAGACGCGCGAATCCCTCGATGTAATGCGATCCGCGCTGCGATGGATTTCCGTCAAACCAGAACGGCGTCCACACGTCGACGTGCTGCCCATAGGCCACGGGATGATATTCGTTTCCTGGATGGTCGGTTCCCGGCGGCATCACACCCACGACTGTGAACGGCATCGCGTTCAGCGTGATCTTGCGCCCGACGATGTTCGGATCGCCGGCAAACCGCGTCCGCCAAAGCCGGTCGCTCAGGATCGCCTGTCGCGCGCTGTTTGGCACTTCGTTGCCACGATCGAATTCGTGCCCCAGTTCCGGCCGCAGGCCCAGCACATCAAAGAAGCCGGCCGTGATTCCGAATCCGGTGAGCATCTCCGGCTGGCCTGAGCCGCTCGACAGTTGCAGGTCCGATCGCGTAAACGCAGCCAGCCCTGTGAATGAATGACTCCGGTCCCGATAGTCTCGAAAGTCCCACGGGTTGAGCGGAAAGTGTGGATACATCGGGCTATCGAGGAAAATCCTCACGATCCGATCCGCTCTCGGATAAGGCAATGGCCGCAGCAGCACACCCTCCACAACGCTGAAGATCGCGCTGTT
>DASZYN010000143.1:0-11049 GCA_035545435.1 Acidobacteriaceae bacterium
TCCTCGCCAAAGATGACCGTGAGCCCGACGAGCGTGTCGTTTGGCGCCGTCGGCCTGAATACGCTGGCCTCGAAGTCAGTGACCATCACATCTTCCGGGAATGCCGCGCTGACCCTGAACAGCGTCACGGCGAGCGGCACAGGCTTCGCGGTCTCCGGCGGAAGCTTCCCGATAACGCTGAGCCCAGGTCAAACGGCGACGCTGACGATCAGCTTCGATCCGGCGACGGCAGGGAACTTCACCGGCTCGGTGGCGATCAGCAGCAACGCGGCGACGGCGACGATCAGTCTGAGCGGAACCGGACAGGCTCCAGCGACGCTGAGCGCCCTTTCGTGCAGCACGGGATCGCTGACTGGAGCGGTCACGGACGCCTGCACGGTATCGCTGACTTCGGCAGCGACCACTGCGACGGCGGTGGCCCTGACCAGCAGCAGCAGCGCGGTTACGGTGCCCGCCTCGGTAACGATAGCGTCCGGCGCAACCAGCGCTGTCTTCACGGCGACGGCAGCCGCGGTGAGCACGAATCAAACCGCCACCCTGACCGCGACGGCAGCCGGCGTGTCGAAGACGTTTAGCGTGGTCCTGAACGCGAGTACGCCTGGGCTGACCCTAAGCAGCACCAGCGTTGCGTTCGGTACAGATGCGCTGAACACGACTGTGACGAAAACTGTGACGCTGACGTCTTCAGGTACGGCGGCGCTGACCATCAATGCGGCTTCGGTGACCGGCACCGGCTTTGGTGATTCCGGAATGACGTTCCCGGTCACGCTGAATCCAGGTCAGACGGCGACGCTGACGATCAGCTTCGATCCGACGACGGCAGGAAACTTTACCGGCTCGGTGGCGATCAGCAGCAACGCGGCGACGGCGACGATCAGCCTGAGCGGAACCGGACAGGCTCCCGCAACGCTGAGCGCGCTTTCCTGCAGCAACGGATTGCTGACGGGTGCGGGGACAGACGCCTGCACGGTGTCACTGACATCCGCGGCGACCACTGCGACGGCGGTGGCCCTGACCAGCAGCAACAGTGCGGTCACGGTGCCCGCCTCGGTAACGATAGCGTCCGGCGCAACGAGCGCCGGCTTCACGGCGACGGCAACGGCGGTGAGCTCGAACCAAACCGCTACGCTGACGGCTACAGCGGCAGGTGTGTCGAGAACCTTCAATTTAAATCTGAACGCGAGTGCGCCTGCTCTGACGCTGAGCAGCACCAGCGTTGCATTCGGTACAGATGCGCTGAACACGACTGTGACGAAAACGGTGACGCTCACGTCTTCGGGTACGGCAGCGCTGACCATCAATGCGGCCACAGTCAGCGGCACGGGATTCGGCGACTCGGGAATTACGTTCCCGGTTACGCTGAATCCAGGTCAGACGGCGACGCTGACGATCAGCTTCGATCCGACGACGGCGGGGAACTTCACCGGCTCCGTAGCGATCAGCAGCAACGCGGCGACGGCAACGATCAGCCTGAGCGGAACCGGACAGGCTCCGGCAACGCTGAGTGCTCTCTCCTGCAGCAAAGGATCGCTGACCGGAGCGGGCACGGACGCCTGCACGGTATCGCTGACTTCGGCAGCGACGAGTGCGACCGCGGTGACCTTGACCAGCAGCAGCAGCGCGGTTACGGTACCGGTCTCGGTAACGATTGCGTCCGGCGCGACCAGCGCCGGCTTCACGGCGACGGCAACGGCGGTGAGCACGAATCAGACCGCCACCCTGACCGCGACGGCGGCTGGCGTGTCGAAGACGTTCGCCATCACCCTCAACGCTACCGAGCCGAGCCTGACCCTCAGTTCGAGCAGCGTGGCCTTCGGCAGCGTCCAGCTCAACACTCCAGCAACCCAGTCGGTGACGATGACGTCGTCGGGTACGGCTGCGGTGACGGTGAGTGCGGGCAGTGTGGGCGGCGCGGGATTCTCCATGCCGGGAGCGAAGTTCCCGATGACCCTGAATCCGGGGCAGACGGCGACACTGGATCTTCAGTTCAATCCCAGTACCGCCGGACCAGCAACGGGTACGCTCACGCTGACCAGCAACTGCTCCATGGGAGCGATGAACGTCGCGCTGAGCGGGACCGGGATGGCGACTGCCAGCTACACGGTGGATTTGAGCTGGAATGCGCCAGCCAGTTCGTCAGACCCGGTTGTGGGCTACCGCATCTATCGGGCGACGAACGGCGGTGCGTATGCCCGGCTGAATTCGTCCATCAATCAGCCTGCGACTTTCTCCGATACGACGGTGAAGAGCGGGTCGACTTACAACTATGAGGTGGTGAGCGTCGATGCGGCGGGGGTCGAGAGTACCCCGTCGAATGTCTATACTGCAGCGATTCCGTAGAAGAGCACGCAGATAGGTTCTGCGGAATCGGTTTGATTCGGCGTCAGCCGCGATCTGGCAGGACGGCTGACCCGGGCGGAGCATGAATTTTCGTGCTCCGCCCGTTTCTTTTTCGAGACTTTCCAGCGACACGATGACGGGCGCGGTCGATACGGAGGGTTCCAGTACTCCTGGCAACGATGCGCGCCCTGCTAACGTCTTCGTGCGGCCCAACCACCAGAAGCTAGAGATCGTTGCGGAACCGGTGGATCTTTCTCCGGTCGCGCTTGGAAGGACGTCCCACCGGGGCCGGTGTAAAGTACAGGCCGGCTTTGCGCTCCTCGGCGAGTTTACGGCGCGCTTCCCGGCTGGATTCTGTTTCGCGATAGAGCTGCTGGGCGGCGGCAGCGGGTCCACGAACGTCGCTCAGCCCGAGGACCTCGACTTCGAAGTCGCCTCCTTCGGTCCGGATCGAGAGCAGGTCGCCGATACGAACCTCACGGGAGGAACGCGCGGGCTGGTGATTCGCTTCCACACGCCCCAGCTCGCAGGATTTCGCAGCGAGCGTGCGGGTTTTGAAGAAGCGAGCCGCCCAGAGCCATTTGTCAAGACGCGTGCCCGTCATAGAGGCAGCGTACCTGCTTGCAGCGGATTGAGAAACGATCCTTACGACCTTCAGTCGGAGGGCAAAATGGCAGAAAACCGGTCCAGGCGAAGATTTGGCGAACATTACCGCGAACCGGGGCTCCTGACAAGGGGCCGAGACTCAATTTTCTTGCCCCGGAATCACTCTGGATAACCGCAACCTGTAGTGGTTCATCGCGGTAAAACACCCAAGTCGTGCGGTTTTGGCTTGTAAATCGCGGGAAGTGTGTGGTTTAGGGATCGCCAATATTCATCGGCAGAGCGATTTTCCACTTCACCGGGAGAATCACATCGGTTACGCTGCCTCAAGTGGGAAGTTCTGGAGTGAAGTGGTCAAAATTCCCAACTCCGGAAAGCCCCCAAAAATGGCGTCCCAGCGCCCACAGTAGCACCGTTTGAGGGCGATAACGGGCCGATTTTGTGGGGGTTCCGCCTCAGGCACGGGATTCGATGTTTCGTGGCAGCCACATTACGCGGGTCGACGAAAAAGGGCGGCTCAAGCTGCCGGCGGACTTCAAGCGCCAGATCGATGAGGAGTACGGAGGGCAGTTCTATATCACCAGCCGGGACGGCAAAACGGCTGAGATTCACCCGATGCGGGAGTGGGAAGCGTTCGAGAAAAAGCTGGCGGCGGTGCCGACTTCCAGTCTGGCAAAGCAGAAGTTGCTGAAGTGGATCAACTACTTCGGCCAGCAGGCGGAGATGGATGGGCAGGGCAGGGTGTTATTGCCGCAGACTCTGCGAGAGAAAGCCAAGCTGATGGCAGAAGTTGTGGTGTACGGCAATGAAGCGCACCTGATGGTTTCGAATCACGACGATTATGAGCAGGATCTGGCGAGCAATCCGATGACGATGGCGGACTCGGCCGAGCTGGAGAAGTACGGAGTTTAGCTGGATACACCCCTCAGGGGGAGCACATGACGGAACGGGCAGAAAGTAACCCCAGGCATGTGCCGGTTCTTTTACAACTTGCGATCCGAATGTTGAATGTGCACCGGGGCGGCGTGGTGGTCGACGCGACGCTCGGCAATGCAGGGCATGCGAGCGAAATCGCCAGACACCTGGGGCCGGAAGGGAAGCTGATCGGCTTCGACCGGGATCCGGACGCGATGGCGCTGGCCACGCATCGGCTCGAAGAGCTCAAACGGGAGCTCGGAGCCGCGATGCCGCAGGTGGTCCTGCACGATGTGGAGTTCTCGCGGATGGCCGAAAGGCTGGCCGGAGAGAAGGTCGATGGTCTGCTGGCAGATTTCGGGGTCAGCTCGATGCAGTTCGATCAGGCGCACAGAGGATTTAGTTTTCAGGCGGACGCCAACCTTGATATGCGGATGAATCCGCGTGAAGGAGCAACCGCCGAACAAGTGGTAAATCAGGCCGGAGAAAAAGAGCTCGCCGATCTGATTTACGAATTCGGAGAGGAAAGGAGGTCGCGGAGAATCGCCAGAGCCATTGTCCGGTCGCGGCCGGTGACGACGACGGCACAATTAGCCGCAATCGTTGCAGGCGCGGCCGGGTCAATGAAAGGTGAGCGAATTCATCCGGCGACCAGGACCTTTCAGGCTCTTCGAATTTATGTGAACAGCGAGCTGAGTGAGATCGACGCGCTGCTTGCTGTTGCGCCGGAGGTGCTGAAGCCGGGAGGAAGGCTGGTCACGATCAGCTTCCACTCCCTGGAAGACCGGCGCGTCAAAGATGCGCTGCGCGAGGGAGCGCGGCAGGGAATTTGGGAAGTGCTGACGCGGAAGCCGCTGACGGCCGACGCAGAGGAGACGGATCGCAACCCGCGGGCGCGCAGCGCAAAGCTGCGGGCAGCGGAAAGAATCGAACAAGGGACGGGCAGTAAAGCGAGCGGCGAGGGAGAAGAGCGATGGCGACACAGGCGATAGCGGCACCGGTAATCGGTGGTTTGGGCCGCGACATGCGGTGGGTAGACGAGCACAATGCTGTTTTGCTGGCGGCGCAGCGCCGCGGCCGGCGCGGACCCACGCCTGAGGCGTTGTTCACCAAGCGCATCGACAATTCGCGGCTGGTGAAGGCGAACGATCCGGCGCGCGGCCGGGAGATGCGCAGCTTCGCCTATGCCATGGCTTTCCTGCTTTCGCTGGTGATGATTTATGGATGGCAGCACTTCAGCGCCATCGAGTGCGGCTACAAGCTGGAAACGGCCCGTCAGCAGATGCAGGGGCTGGAGGAGCAGAATCGGGAGTTGCGCCTGACCGAGGCCCAGCTGGCCGATCCTTCCCGCATTGATACGATGGCGAAGAACCTCGGACTTACGGCGCCGCAACCGGGACAAGTGGTACACCCGACTGCGAATCCGGACCTGGTCGGCGGAGCCGTGATGGCGGCGTCGCATCCCGCCGTTCCCGCCATGCACTGAGCTTTCCCCCGAGAGGAGAGGTCTCGTTGTGAATCTGCCTGCGTTCTCCTCTGATCCGTCACCCGACTGGGGTGACCCTGCACCGCCCACAGGAGCCCACCACGCCGGAAAACGACGTGGTGGGATTTCTTCGGTATTTAAAAGCAAACCTTTCCTGGTCACGCCGATTCGGCAGACCCGCATCCTGGGCATGCTCGGGTTCTTCTTTTTCTGGGCGGTTCTGATCGTTGGCCGTCTGTTTTGGTTGCAGCTCATTGAGCACAGCGAATGGGCGGAGCGCGCGGAGCGGCAGCAGGAACGAACCTTCACGGTAGCTCCGCGACGGGGCATCCTGTACGACCGCAATCTCCACGAACTGGCGATGACAGTGGTAGCACAGTCGATCTATGCGGATCCCGCGGAGATCGGCGACCAGAAAGCCACCTATGCCGCCACTTTGGCGAAGATCGTCCATACCAATCCCGACGATCGTTTCACGTCGGAGAAGCAGATCCTGGCGCGATTGACGGATTCGCGCAATTTCGCGTGGGTCGCGCGAAAGCAGTCTCCCGCAGTCATCGCAAAGGTGCAGGCGCTCAAGCTGAAAGGGATTTATTTTCAGAAGGAATTCAAGCGCTTCTATCCGGATCAGCAGCTGGCGGCGCAAATGCTGGGGTACGTCGGCCTCGACGACAACGGTCTGGCCGGCGTGGAACTGCAGCGGGACAAGGAACTGCATGGAACGCCGGGCCGCATGCTGACGGCGATTGACGCTCGACGCCACGTCCTGGACAGCCAGGAGCGCGACCCGCAGCCGGGTGAGAATCTGGTCCTGACTGTTGACTCAAATATCCAGTTCATGGCGGAGCAGGCGCTCGATCGCAACATGGAGCGCACCGATGCCGCCAACGGAACGATCGTGGTTCAGGATCCGCACACCGGGCAGATTCTGGCGCTGGCGATCCGGCCGACCTTCGATCCGAACAACTTTCGCCACACCGATCCTTCTCTGCTGAGGGATCACGCCGTGAGCGACGTTTACGAACCGGGCTCGACGTTCAAGCTGGTCACGTATGCTGCGGCTCTGGAAGAGAAGGTTGTCACGCCGGACTCGATGATTCCCACTCTCGGCGGCGTGATCAATGTTGCCGGCCGTCTTGTCCACGATGACCGCGATGCGGTGATCTTCGAGAGTCATCACCAGAATGTGCTCACCGCCAATCAGGCGTTGTGGGAATCCAGCGACGTTGCAGCGGTCGAACTCGCTCAGCGTATGGGCCCCGAGCGCTTCTATCAGTACATTCAGGGTTTCGGATTCGGCAAACGTTCCGGCATCGAGCTGCCCGGCGAGACGCGTGGTTTGGTGAAGCCGCCATCGCGCTGGCAGCCGACGACGATTGGCTCGATCCCCATGGGACAGGAAATTGCCGTCACGCCGATCCAGCTGGTAACGATGGCTTCCGCTATTGCGAACGGAGGCGTGTATCTGCCGCCCCGCATCGTGCTCGAGAGCACGAAAGAGCTGCGGGGAAACCCGGATCTGCGACCCGCCGCGTTCCGCCCGGAAGGCGAGCTGCCCGATCCTTTGCCGCCGGGAGCGCATCGTGTGATCTCCGAGATGACGTCGGCGCAGATGCGCAAAATGATGGAGGGCGTGGTCCTGTACGGGACCGGCAGCACCGCGCAGCTGAACGGCTACAGCGCTGCCGGCAAGACCGGCACCGCGCAGAAGATCGATCCGGCGACCCGTACCTACTCGAAGACGAAATACGTGGCTTCGTTCGTCGGGTTCGCGCCGGTCAGCGATCCGGCGGTGACGATTGCGGTCATTATGGATTCGCCCATGAAGGGTGGCCATTTCGGCCATGAGGCCAGCGCACCGGTTTTCCAGGATCTGGCACAAAAGGTTCTTGAGTATCTGGGAGTGGCGCACGACCAGGATCTGAAGCCAGTGAAGGAGTTGGCGAAGAAGAGCAAGCCAGTGAAAGAGCAGGATCCGCAGGAGCATGCCGAAGATTTGCAGTCACTGTTTGCCGAAGTGAATAACCTTCCGACCGACGATCCGCTGCGGAATCCGGCGAATCAGGGACCAGTGCCGACCCCGGTCGCGGCGGCGCAGCCCTCGGAGTCCGCCGGACCATCCGTTTCCACCAGCGAAGCCAATGCGCGCCCACCGGTTCAGCTTGTTTCTGCCGGGACCAATGGGAAGCCGCAGGAGGCCTCAAAGGCAGGGCACGATGTTACGGTGGCGGTGCAGCGCGTTGCGGTGCCGTCTTTTGCAGGGAAGTCGCTGCGTGAAGTGGTCCAGCAGGCCAGCGGTGTGGGACTGGGCGTGCAGATCATCGGCTCGGGAATGGCGCGCGATCAGGTGCCGGCGGCTGGAACGATGGTACCCGCTGGAACGGAGATTGTGGTTCGTTTTGCGCAGTGATTCCTGCGATCCGGCAGGATTCGCGGTGATAGTTCGAGCATTCGATCGACGCTTACAATCAGCTTGATATGCGCTTTGAGGAAATCCTGAGCGGCGCCGAAGTCGTGCGCAGAGCCGGTGCGAACGTAGCGGACGGAATCGCGATTCGGGGTGTTGAGTACGACTCGCGACGGGTCGGCCCCGGCTCGCTCTTCCTTGCTATGCAGGGGGAGACGACGGACGGGAATCGCTACATTGGCAAGGCTATCGAACAGGGCGCGGTGGGGATTGTCACGGATTCGGCTTCAGCTTTTGCGACGGTTGCCAGGGAGCATCCGGAGATTGCCATCGCAGAAGTGCCGGCGGGAGCGGGACGCCGTGCGATGGCGGCCATAGCCGCGAATTTCTTCGGTCATCCCGAGCGCCAGCTCGCGTTGAGCGGGGTGACGGGTACCAACGGCAAGACCACGACGGCTTTTCTTCTGGAAGCGATGCTGAACTCGGTTGGACGGAAGACGGTGCTGGTGGGAACCATCGAAAACCACGTGGCCGGCGTGGTGCGGTCGACGCCGCATACCACCCCGGAGTCACGCGATCTGCTGGCATTGTTCCGCGAAGGAGCGGATGCAGGAGCGAGCGAGGCGGTAATGGAGGTTTCGTCGCACGCGCTTGCGCAGGGCCGCGTGTTTGGGCTGCCCTATGATGTAGCGATCTTCACCAATCTGACCCAGGATCACCTCGACTATCACGGAACGATGGAGAACTATTTTGCGGCCAAGCAGATGCTCTTCAACGGGGCGTTGGGGGCGCCGCCGCGGGTTGCGGTCATCAATATAGAGGACGCACACGGAGCGAAGCTGGCCGAGATCGCACGCCAGGCCGGGGTTCAGGTCTTTTCCTACGGTCTGCATCGAGGGGATTTGCGAGCTGAAGGCCCAGCGATGGGCGCAGCAGGGATGCGGTTTCGGCTGTTAACACCCGCCGGAACGGTTGACGTTCGGACCCGGCTGACCGGCAAAGTGAATCTCTATAACTTAACGGCGGCGTCGGGGGCTGCGTTGGCGCGGGGCCTTAGCCCGGAGCAGATCGCCAACGGTATTCCAACTCTGGCGCATGTGCCCGGGCGGTTCCAGACCATCGATGAAGGGCAGAAATTCGCCGTCGTGGTGGACTACGCACACACCGACGATGCTCTGCGGAACCTGACATCGCTGGCGCGGGAATTCGTGGGTAGCTCCGGCCGGGTGATCACGCTGTTCGGATGTGGAGGAGATCGCGACCGGGCCAAGCGCCCGAAGATGGGCCGCGCAGCGGGAGAGGGAAGCGATTTCGTAGTGTTGACTTCGGATAATCCGCGCAGCGAGGATCCGGAGGCGATCATCGCGGATGTCCTGCCGGGGTTGATCGAGACGGCGACGAAGTTTGTCGTGGAACCGGATCGCGCCCGGGCGATTCGGCTGGCTATCGAAGCCGCGCACCCGGGAGATATTGTCCTGCTTGCCGGAAAGGGACACGAGAAGGAGCAGATTCTGCGGCACGGTACGATTCCATTCGACGACGCCGACGTCGCGGCGGCGGCGATCCGGGAAGCGGTTGGAGCGCGCGCATGAAGCTTACGCTCGAGCAGATTGCCCGCTGGTCGGCGGCGGAGATTCGTGCCAGCGGGGCGGCTGCGCCGGAATTGATCCCGGCGACGGGCTACTCGATCGACTCGCGAACTCTGCAGCCGGGAGATCTGTTCTTCGCGATTCATGGCGAAAGATTCGACGGGCACGATTTCGTGACGGCAGCGCTGGAGCGGGGCGCGTGCGCGGCGGTTGTGGCGCGCGACCGGGTCAGCGCGCTGTCCGCGGCGCAGGGCGGTGCCCATGCATTGTTGGCAACCGACGATGTGCTCGCCTCTTTGCAGAGACTGGCGGCCGCGGTCCGGCGTCACTGGGGCAAGCGGGTGGTGGGCATCACCGGATCGGCAGGCAAAACAACGACCAAAGAAGCCATCGCTTCAGTCCTGGGCACTCGGTTTAACGTGCTCAAATCACATGGCAATCTCAATAATGGATACGGGCTGCCGCTGCAATTGCTGCGTTTGGAACCGGAGCACGATGTGGCGGTGATCGAGATGGGGATGTCGGCCGCCGGCGAGATCGCGGCGCTGTGCCATATCGCCGCTCCGGACTGGGGAGTAGTGACGAATGTCGGCCACGCGCATACGGAGTTTTTTGCCGACGGCATTGCGGGAGTGGCGCGGGCGAAGTATGAGCTGGTGGAGTCCCTGCCGCGGCATGGAGTGGCCTTTTTGAATTGTGACGATCCGTATGTCTCGCAGTTCGGTCGCGACTTCGAGGGGAAAGCGGTCTACTTCGGACGCGGACCCTGTGGCGATCCGCATGCCGAGAGGATCGAGTCTGTGGGAGCGGACGGCCTGAAGATCGAGGTTCGCGCGGGCGAGCAGCATTGCGAACTACATCTGCACCTGCCGGGCGAGCACAACGGGGCGAATGCACTGGCCGCAATCGCTGTCGGTGTTGAGGCCGGCATTCCGCTTGCCCAGTGCTGTGCCGCACTCGCGCAACTGCGCCCCGAGGAAAAGCGCGGGCAGTTGCTCACGATTCGAGGCGCGACCATTATCAACGACGTCTACAATTCCAACCCTGAGGCTCTGAAGTCGATGATCCGGACACTGGCTGGAATGCCGGCGCAGCGGCGGATTCTGGTTGCGGGCGAGATGCTGGAACTGGGCCGGGAGGCTGAGGCCCTTCATGCAGCATGCGGAAAAGCGGCGGCACTGGCCGGCATCGGAATTGTGATTGGCGTTCGCGGGAATGCGCGATCCATCGTCGACGCCGCCCTGCAGAACGGAGCCGAAGCTTTGTTGATGGAGACGCCGGAGGCCGCTGGCGAATGGCTAAGAGAAAATCTGAAGCCTGGCGACGCGGTTCTGCTGAAAGGCTCGCGTGGAGTGAGGCTGGAGCGTGCGCTCGAGGGTTTGCAGGGATCAGAAAAAGGCACGGGACCGCAGGGTTCGGCAGGATAAGATAAGCGGGAAAATCTACCAGTTTTTGTGGAGGAAGTTTGCTTTACTGGCTGCTTTATAAGAAGCTCTACCTCTACTTCAGTCCATTCCGGATCTTTCGATACCTCACGTTCCGCACGGTGTTCGCCTCGCTGACGGCGCTGCTGATCATGTTGATCATTGGTCCCTACGTGATCGAAAGGCTGCGCGAGTTTCAGATCGGCCAGTACATCCGCGAGGAGGGCCCCAAGGCCCACCAGAAGAAAGCGGGCACGCCGACCATGGGCGGAGTGCTCATCTGCA
>DASZYN010000144.1:0-4836 GCA_035545435.1 Acidobacteriaceae bacterium
TGGGACCTCCGGGTGCGGCAGCTGCGCGTCAGTTTTCGCAAACGTGATCGGCAGACGCCCGGATGGATTCACTTCCCCGAACAGGATGTTCGCCAGCGATTGCGCGCCGCCGATCCCCGGATACCACGCTTCGAGAACACCCGCGACGTGATCGATCCATGGCATCGACACAGGGCCGCCGCTTTCAATCACCACAATCGTGTGCGGATTCGCGGCGGCAACAGCATCCACCAGGGCATCCTGATTGTCAGGAAGGGAGAGGGTCGGAGCGTCCATGCCCTCGCTCAGCGGCTGATTGACGAAAACAATGGCCACCTGCGAGGCCGCAGCCAGTTTCGCAGCCGCAGCATTGTCCGTACCGGGATCGAACTCCACTTTCGCGTCGGGTGCATGTTTGCGGATCTCCTTCAGCGGCGACGAAGGAAAGTAAATATGCTCTCCCCAGCGCGATGCACCCGGATGCGGATCGATGGCGTTTCCTCCAGGCGCGTCGACCTGCGCCGATCCGCCGCCGGAGAGAACACCGACATCGGCATGCGATCCGATGATCGCAATTGACTGCACCGAGGCCACCTTCAAGGGCAACATGTCGCCGCTGTTCTTCAGCAGCACGATGCTCTCGTCGGCGATGTGCTCCGCGTCATCGCGCCCGCGGAAGGGATCGACGACCTGAGTCACCGGCGGATTATCGATCACGCCATTCGCGAACATGCTGCGCAACACGCGATGCACCATGTCATCGAGCCGCGACATGGGAACCTTGTTGCTCTGGACCGCCTGCTTCAGCGGATCGCCAAAGTACTTTGACCCGGGCTGCTCCTGATCGAGCCCTGACACCGCGGCGTGCGCGGTGGAGTGCGTCCCGCCCCAGTCGGAAAGCACGAATCCTTTGAAGTCAAAGTCTTTCTTGAGGACCTTGTTCAGCAGATAGTCGTTCTCGCAGGCCCAGTCGGTTGGGGAGTTGGGTGGAACGGTGACGCGGTTATACGAGCACATCACCCCGGCGGGATGAGAAAGCCCAATGGCAATCTGAAAAGCCAGCAGATCGCTCTCTCGTGCCGAGCGCTCGTCAATGGAAACGTTCACCGTCGTGCGTCCGGTCTCCTGGTCGTTAAAGGCGTAATGCTTGATGTCGCCCATTACCTGGTTGGCCTGAACGCCGCGCGCCAGCTCGCCTACCATCGTCCCGGCCAGCACCGGATCCTCGCCTGCGTATTCGAAGTTGCGCCCGTTGCGCGGATCGCGGGCGATGTCCACGCCGCCGCCAATCGACATGTTGTAGCCGGTGTCGCGCAGCTCGCGTCCGATCACCGAACCGTACAGGAACAGCGCTTTCTGATCCCAGCTGCTGGCCGCGCCCAGAACCGACGGCAGCAGCGTGGCATAGTGGCTGCCCTGCGCCGCCAGGCGAACCCCGACAGCAGAATCGGCCATGTTAATGCCGGGAATTCCCAGACGCGCCACACCCTGCACGTAGCCCGCACCGCCCAGCGATCCCTTCGGAATCTCCGCGTCTTCCCGCAATCCGTTCCATCCCGTGCCATGGACGAAGTTCATCTTCTCGTCCAGAGTCATCTGCTTGATGACCAAATCAGCCCGCTCATCCGGCGAAAGCGATTTGTTCATCCACGGTCGATTGTCGGGTTTGGGAGCAGTCGAGTTCTGAGCGAAGGCCGATGATGCAACGAGCACGACCGCAGCGGAAACACAACGCAGCAGGCGGTGTGTGGAAACAGACAGATGCATAGTCACCTCGAACGGAGAAATGCTAATGGCGAGAGGAATGCATCGTCAAGATAAAACGTTTAACTGGATACACGCCTGATGAAACGATCCCGGATGCCGGGACCGACCGGCGTCAGGCCGACAGCCCTGCAGTCACCGCGACGAAAATGCCCGGTCCAGGCTCACTACCCACTGCACCGCCAGCGTGTTCTCGTTGCTCGGAGTCCCCTGGGTGGATTCTCCCACTCGTGGCCCAGCCAAAGGCCGGGCTACATCAGCTTCTCGGCAAGATACACATACGTTTCCGCCCACGAACGCGCTGTCTCTTTCAGGTCCGCACCCGCGCCATGGCCGCCCTCGGTGATCTCGTCGTAGAGGAACGGCTCGTGGTACTCCTCCATCTTTGCCGCGAACTTGCGCGCATGCTGCGGACCCACCCGATCGTCCCGCGTCGTCGTGAAGATGAACGGCTCCGGATACTTCACATCCTGCTTGAGCTGGTTGTAAGGCGAAATCTTCTCGAGAAAGGCCTTCTCTTCCGGCACGCTCACCGATCCGTACTCGCCCACCCAGCTCGCTCCCGCCGCGATGTGCTCATAGCGCAACATGTCGAGCAGTGGAACCTGAATAACGATGGCGTTGTACAGGTCCGGGTGTTGCGTCATCTCCACGCCCATCAGCAGACCGCCATTCGACCCGCCGATAATCCCCAGATGCCGCGGTGAAGTCACCTTGCGTGCAATCAAGTCCTCAGCCACGGCGGCGAAGTCGTCATAGATACGCTGGCGATGCGTCTTCAGGCCGGCTTCGTGCCACGCCGGACCAAACTCACCGCCTCCGCGAATGTTGGCCAGCACGTAGACCCCGCCTTTTTCCAGCCACAGCTTCCCCATCGTCGCGCTGTAGCGTGGCGTCTCGGAGAGTTCAAAACCGCCATACGCGTTCAGCAGTGTGGGATTCTGCCCGTTCATCTGCATGTCCTTGCGATGAACGATGAAGTACGGGATCTTCGTGCCGTCTTTCGAGGTGGCGAAGCGCTGTTCGACTGTGTCCTGCGACGCATCGAAAAGCGGCGGCTGCGAACGCGCGACCTTCACCTGCCCCGTGCCGGCATCGCCCTGGAGCAGCGAGGGCGGCGTCAGAAAACCCTGTGAGCTTAGAAAGAATGTCTCATTCGCATCGGTTGTCGACTCGATATTGATAGTGCTGTTGTCCGGCACATCGAGCGTCCGGATCGACCAGCCGTCTTCTCCGGAAGGTGTGTAAACGTAGGCGCGTCCCAGCACATGCTTGAGCGTCGTGAGAATCAAACGCGAGCGCGTCGTCGCCGCACCGCTCAAAAATTCGTCCGCCGTCGGCGCAAAAACAACCGTGGGCTTCAGGTGCGCCGGATCGCGAACAGCATCGGCCAGCCGGACCGACAGCAGCGAACCCTGAACGAACTTCGGCCCGCCCTCCGGCGTCCAGTCCTCATGAATCTGAATCAGCAGCCGCCCGGCAAGCAGGCCGGCAGGTTCCGCCTTCATCGGAATGGCCAGCGGCTTCAGGCCGCCGGGCGTCTGGATCCACCGCCGCGACTCAAAGAAGCTGAGCGTCCGGCTGAAAACCGTGAGCTGATCGCCCTGAGCATCATGAAACACATAGGCGCGCGCGAAGATATCGCCCGGCTCGCCGCGAAAAACTTCCTTCGCGCTCTCCAGCGGCGTGCCCCGCTTCCACTCTTTCACCACAAACGGGTATCCGGACTGCGTCATGGTGCCCGCACCCCAGTCGCGAGCGATCAGGATCGTGTCCTTATCGACCCACGCGATCTCCTGCTTGCTGTGAGGTGACACAAAGCCCGATGGAACGAACTGGTTCTGCTTCAGGTTGAACTCGCGCGACGTCGAGGCATCTTCTCCGCCCACTGACAGGTTGAAGATGCAGTACTCGTCGCCGGGATAGAGGCAGTCGTCCCCGTGAAACACCCAGCTGGTGTTCTCCTGCTTGCCAAGCGCATCTACATCCAGCACCGTCTTCCAGTGCGGCTCCGGCGTCGAATAGTCCTCCATCGTGGTCTTGCGCAGCAGACCCCGAACGTTCTTCTGATCGTTCCAGAGGTTGTAAACCTCGTCGCCGCGCAGATCCGGAAGCGGAAGCCGATTCGGATCCTCGATGATCTTCAGAGCCTCTGCGTTATACGTGCTGAACCGTGGATCGGCCTCAAAGACCTTTGCCGTGCGCGCATCCTCGCCTTTTACCCAATCCATCGCTCGCGGGCTGTTCGCTTCTTCAAGCCAGATATATTTGTCCGCGGGATCATCGGAGTGGGACTGCGCGGAACTGAAAGCCGTGCCGAAAGCGAGGCAGGCAAGGGCAAGCGAAGCGACAGAAAAGGCACGGCCATGCGGCATGCGAAAAGCTCCTGTTGGACAGTGCCTGCCATTCTAAACAGCCCCGCCGCAAAAGAAGAAGGCGCTCCGCGAGGGAGCGCCTTCTGTGACGGTTAACCTTTCAGACGGGATGAAACGTCAGAACCGGAACTGCGGTCCAACCGTGACGCGCAGATTGTTGTAGACGTCGTTGTTCAGGTAGACCTCATCTCCGGCTTCAAGCCGCAGCCCGACCGGACCCCAGAAGCCTTCGACGCCGCCTCCCGGATAAGCCGCGAAGTGCGTGCCGGAACCACCAACGCTGGCGACCGCATCCGCCGCCTGCTGGCCCGTTACATTGTCCGGGTTGGTCGTGGTGAAGTTGATGAAGCCCACCTTGCCGGTCACGAACGCATGAAAGTTGCCAGGACCAAAGTGGAAAACCGGGCCGAACAGCCCGGTCAGGGGGCGAACCCCGGTCTTCACAAACGTCGTCGTCGTGCTGCTCCCTGCAGAATTCGTAACCGTTGTGGTGATATTCCGGGCGAAGTCGTAGTTCATCTCGGCTTCCAGCCCCATATGGTGATACGCGAAGCCCACCCGCCCGCCGGCTCCTACGAAATTGGTGGACGTGCCGCCCCCCGGAGCAAAGCGGAAGTAGTCGGCATACACGCCGAACTCAACCTGATTGTCGCGGCCGTTTTCCTGCGCCGCCAGCAACGACGGCAGCGCCACGAAGAGGCCCATCCCTATAAGCAAT
>DASZYN010000145.1:0-1889 GCA_035545435.1 Acidobacteriaceae bacterium
AACGGAAGCACACACGAAAGGGCTACAGGACTACCCGGAATGGGGATCCATCTCGCCGCGAAGAAGCACATATAATCGTGGGCTTATCCTGGCCTGCGTTTCATTGTCATGGAGAAGGGCCGCGTGGCAGCCCTGCAGGGATAGCTGATCCTCACGTCGCGATGCGCCCGGATGCTGTATACGCAGGATGATTCAGTCTTTCTGCTCCGGGACAGAGCCGGCAACTACGCCACCAACGTAACCACCCGGAGCGCCCTCCCTGCGCGCCTGAACCGGGGAAAACCTGGGACGAAGCGAATCTGGAAAACGAAAGTAATCGCTACCTTCGCAACCCTGTGCAAACGACTACCTATTTCCTCATTCGCGATGTCGCGTCCCCGTTATCGCCGCCGCGCACACAAGCTGTCGTTCCCACTCGCCTGGCGAACAGGCATTGCCAAAAATCAGCCAGTCCAGGAATGCGGCAACCGCCTTCTGACTCCGAGGGCGGGCGGCGGTGCCCGTCTGCTTTGACCAGGTCACGCCGGGAGACGCCAGAGTTCGTTGTAAGCTGAGTCTCGTTGGTTGCGCCGAAAACTTACAATCGAAACGAATATGCAACTCGCAGAGAGTCGTGCGTCGCGGATCTGGGGATTCCTTTCCCGCGGAAGCCCACGCGCCGTCCTCACGCGCGCAGCGATCCTGATCGCAGCAACCGCGATCCTGGACTGGCGTACGGTGGACGAAATTCCGCTGCGTTTTCTTTATCTGTTGCCCATGCTGCTGGTGGGGAGCGCCCTCAAGCCGCTCGAAATCGGCGGGGTAGCGGCTCTCTGCACTTTCCTTGCTGAGATCTTTGACGGTTTTCTGTGGAGCCCGCGCACAGGAATTTCACGCGATTTGCTCTATTTTGCGGCGTATCTGGCTGCCGGACTCTTCATCCGCGAGGTCAAACGGAACCGCAGCATCGTACAGCAACACCTCGAAGAGCTTCAGCGCGAGACCGAAGCAAGGCGTGAAGCTGAAGAGCAGCTGAAGATCTTGATCGAGAGCAGCCCAGCGGCTATCTTCACTACTGATGCCCTGGGCAATATGCTCATGGCGAATGAGGCCGCGCATCGCATGCTCGGCGTGGCTTCTGGAGGACTGCCCGGTAGGAGCATCCACCGCTACTTGCCCTCGTTGCGCAATGTCGCCAGCTCGGAGAACGCCCCGCAGCTTTACCGGAGCGTGATGCAGGCACGGGGCCAGCGGGACGATGGAGAAACCTTTCTCGCCGACATCTCCTTCTCCACATACCAAACCGGCGCGGGAACGAGGCTGGCCGCCATGGTGCTGGATGCGTCGGAGGAATTCAGGAGCCACGAAGTCTCGGGACTCCATCAATTGCTGGCTGGATCGCGCATTGCAGTCGGAGCAGTTTCGCATGAGATACGAAACTTCTCCGGAGCGATTGCCGCCGTCCACCACAATCTCTCTCGCGAAGGTGTACTCGCCGGCAATCGGGATTTTGAGGCTTTGGGCAATCTGATTGCTGCCCTGGAGCGAATCGCAAGCATCAACATGCAGCCGGCCAACAGTCAGGCCAGCGAGATCGATCTCGGAGCGCTGCTGGATGAATTGAGGATTGTGATTGCTCCGATGCTCGAAGAAGAGGAAATCATCTCCCACTGGACCATCGACCCTTCCCTGCCCATGGTGTGGGCCGACCGAGCCAGCCTCATGCAGGTGTTCCTCAATCTCGTCACCAACAGTATTCGGGCACTCTCCTCACGGGACCGGCGCCTCTTTTCCGTTACCGCCGGAACGGAAGGCGAACGTGTGGTGGTGGAGTTTGCCGACAGCGGCGGTGGGGTTCTGCATCCAGAGCAGTTGTTTCGTCCTTTTCAGGAGGGCGCGCAATCGTCCGG
>DASZYN010000146.1:0-4016 GCA_035545435.1 Acidobacteriaceae bacterium
AAGTTCCGCGAATATCGCCAGGTGAAGACGGGCATTGCCGATGCGCGCGCCATGCTGAACGAAAGCGACGCCGACATTCGCGCCATGGCCCAGGACGAGCTGACCGCGCTCGAGGCGCGGCAGCCGCAGATCGAAGAGGACCTGAAGCTGCTCCTGTTGCCGAAGGATCCCAACGACGAGAAAAACGTCGTGCTCGAGATTCGCGCGGGAACCGGCGGCGACGAGGCGAGCCTCTTTGCGGCCGAGATTTTCCGTATGTACAACCGCTTTGCCGAGCAGCATCGCTGGCGCGTGGAGGTGCTGTCTTCGTCCGAGTCGTCAGTCGGCGGGCTGAAGGAAGTGATCGCGATCATCGAGGGCGACAAAGTGTACTCGCAGATGAAGTATGAGAGCGGCGTGCACCGCGTGCAGAGGGTTCCCGCGACGGAGACGCAGGGGCGTGTGCACACAAGCGCGGTGACCGTCGCTGTGCTGCCGGAAGCCGAGGATGTGGACGTGAAGATCGAGGCGAAGGACATTCGCATCGATACATTTTGTTCTTCAGGGCCGGGCGGGCAGTCCGTGAACACGACCTACTCCGGCGTGCGCATCACGCATCTGCCGACCAATACCGTGGTGAGCTGCCAGGATGAAAAGTCGCAGATCAAGAATCGCGAGAAGGGAATGCGCGTGCTGCGGGCTCGCCTGTACGAGATGGAGATGGAGCGGCAGCAGCAGGCGCTGGCGAAAGAGCGCAAGCAGCAGGTGGGCAGCGGGGACCGCAGCGAGAAGATCCGGACCTACAACTTCCCGCAGAACCGGCTCACGGATCATCGCATCGGGCTGACGATTCACCAGCTGGCGGAGATCATGGAAGGCAAGCTGCAGCCGGTGATCGACGCACTGATAGC
Source organism: Acidobacteriaceae bacterium (assembly GCA_035545435.1). Lineage (GTDB taxonomy): Bacteria > Acidobacteriota > Terriglobia > Terriglobales > Acidobacteriaceae > Palsa-343. Next base: position 891 of record DASZYN010000146.1, read on the forward strand.
GCACTTTACCGCCGAGCGGCTGAAGACTGAAGCCGAGACGGTGGCGTAAACAGCGCACAGTTCACTGGGCGCAGAGAAAGGGTCAGTCAATGCTGATCAGGAACGCGGTCGTCAATGACGCTAGGCCCATCGCGCAGGTGCATCTGGCGAGTTGGAAAACGACCTATCCGGGGCTCATTCCGCAGGAATACATCGACGGACTGCGTGTCGAAAAGGGCACTGCGGACTGGCAGGCTGCACTGAGTTCCGGCCGGACCACGGTCCTTGTCGCTGAGGACGAGAAGACTGTGGTTGGTTTTGCGGCCGGCGGTGCGATTGCGCACGCCGTTGACGGATACGAGGGCGAACTCGGCGCGATCTACCTGCTGGCTTCGCATCAACGTCGAGGCATCGGGGCAGCGCTGCTGCGGCGAATGGCCGCCGAACTCCAGGGGAAGGGATTGAGGAACATGGCGGTGTGGGTACTGCGCGAGAATCCTGCATGCGGTTTCTATCGGCGCCTGGGCGGCATTCAGGTGGGCGAGCAGACGATTGAAATCGGTGGCAGGGTGTTGCCGGAGATTGCGTACGGGTGGCCGGAGATCGGGGTGCTGTGCGAGGACGAGCTTGCGCACGGCTGAATGCGTGTGAGGAATCTGAGAGAGATTGTGGACAGGGCGGCGGCGCGTCTGGGTTCTTCGCCCACGGCAAGGCGCGACGCGGAGCTGCTGGTGATGCGTGCGGCGGGGCGGGATCGAGCTTGGCTGATGACGCATCCGGAGGCGGAACTGACGGCTTCGCAGACAGCCGACCTGGAAAGCTGGATTGCGCGGCGGGCGCGGCATGAGCCGTTGCAATACATCCTGGGCGAAGCGGAGTTCTATGGGTTGACATTCAGGGTTACACCCGATGTCCTGATCCCACGGCCGGAGACAGAGCATCTGGTGGAGGCGGTGCTCGAGCGAGTCGGGCAAGAGACGGCGGTGCGGATTTGCGATGTGGGGACGGGGTCGGGGTGCATTGCGGTCGCGCTGGCGCATGGACTGCGGCGGGCGCAGGTGACGGCGCTCGATCTTTCCCGCGCGGCGCTCGCAGTTGCGAAGGGAAATGCGGAGCGCGCCGGAGTTGATGGGCGCGTGCGGTTCGTCGAGTCAGACCTGCTGCGCGCAGTGCGGGGCGAGAGATTCGACGTGGTGGTGTCGAATCCGCCGTATGTTCGCGACGACGAGGTGCTGGAGGCGCAGGTGCGCGAACACGAGCCGCACGCGGCGCTGTTTGCGGGGGCGACGGGGCTGGAGGTTTATGAACGGCTCATTCCGGAAGCGCATGAGGCGCTTGTGCCGGGGGGATGGCTGCTGATGGAGATCGGACACGGGCAGCGGGATGCGCTGGCGCGATTGCTTCGGTCGTGGGACGGGGTCTGCTTCGTTCCGGACCTGCAGGGGATTCCGCGCGTTGCTCTTGCACAGCGTCGGGCCTGAGAATAGAGAGCATGAGCGCAACCGCGATAGAAACGAGCACGACAACGAAGGATTTTGCCACGAAGCTGGACCGTCTGGCCGAGGTCGCCATCAAGTGCGGACTGGGGCTGGCGGAGGGCCAGGAACTGGTGATGACGGCCAGCACCGATGCGCTGCCGCTGGCGCGGCTGATTACGAAACATGCGTACGCAGCAGGCGCGTCACTGGTGACGATTCTGTTCGCCGATGAAGAGGCGCAGCTGATGCGTTATCGCTACGGGCGCGAAGGCAGCTTCGACGCGGCTGCCGCCTGGCTCTACGACGGCATGGCGGCGGCTTACAAGAGCGGCGCGGCGCGCCTCGCAATCACGGGCGGGAATCCGGCATTGCTCTCGAAAGAGAATCCGGAGCACGTGAGCCGCGCGAATCGCGCGATGTCGAAGGCATACCGGCCTGCGCTGGAACTGATCACAAGGCACGACATCAACTGGACCATTGTGTCGGCGGCGACTCCGGCATGGGCGGCAGCCATGTTTCCCGAGTTGCCGGCGGAGCAGGCGCTGGGCAAGCTGTGGGATGCGATCTTCGCGGCCAGCCGCGCCGACCAGGACGATCCTGTCGCCGCCTGGAAAAAGCATGACGAGAAGTTGCATACCTGGGCGGAACGGATGAATCAACGGCGTTATGCAGCCTTGCATTTCAAAGGTCCGGGAACCGATCTGAAGGTGGGCCTCGCCGACGATCATTTGTGGCTGGGCGGCGGCACCACAGCAGGCAATGGAAACTACTGCATTCCCAATATGCCGACGGAGGAAGTCTTCACAACACCGCACAAAGATCGCGTGGATGGAACCGTCCGCAGCACCAAGCCGCTTTCCCATCAGGGAACCCTGATCGAGAAGATCGAGGTGCGGTTTGAGGGTGGAAAGATCGTGGAGGCACACGCAGCGAAGGGCGAGCAGGTTCTCCAGAAGCTGATTGAGACCGACGACGGCGCGCGCAGGCTGGGCGAGGTGTCGCTGGTGCCTAACTCGTCGCCGATCTCGGCCAGCGGGCTGCTGTTCCTGAACACGCTGTTCGATGAAAACGCCGCGTGCCACATCGCGCTGGGGCAGGCCTATTCGAGCTGCCTGAAAAACGGAGACAAGCTGACGCCAGAGGAATTGGCGGCAAAGGGCGCCAACGACAGCCTGATCCATGTGGATTGGATGATCGGCTCAGGCCAGGTAGACGTGGACGGCATCACCCCCACCGGGGGTGCGGAGCCGGTGATGCGCAAGGGCGAATGGGTGTAAAGCCGGAGAATTGCCAATAGAGTAGAACCCCGGCGGCCGGATCGACCGGCTCCAGAAGTTGTCGATTGAACTTTCGAAAATCGCCGATTTCCTCCGCCACTTTTCCCCGGCAAGCGCGTTGAAGGGTGCATGTCGAATCGACGTGTCTCCATTTTTGCGTCCGTGGTTCTGCTGGGTGCGGGCTTCTTTGTTCCGCCGACGAGTGTGCGGGCTGAGGCGGCTCCGCTGACGGTTGAAGAACTGGTGGCCCTGGGGACGAATGCCACGTTCCATACCGATTTGACCTTCGACGAGTCGATGCTGCAGGCGGCGAGCCAAACTCTGCCCGATGAGGACCGGCCGATTGTCGCCAAACTGCGGAGCATCGCTGTCCACACCTATCGCTACTCCGC
>DASZYN010000147.1:0-10701 GCA_035545435.1 Acidobacteriaceae bacterium
CTCGGTCGCCCTCGCCATGTATATCTCAGTGATGATCGGCGGGGGAATGTTGTATATCGATGATAAGGCGCGGGGGGTTCACGAAGGTTATCTGGTCACGCCGATCACGAAACTTGAACTGGTGCTCGGCCTCAACATCGCAGGCGCCGTGAAGGCGGTGCTGTCCGGGATCAGTCTGTCGGTGATTGGTTCCCTGCTGGCCGGGCTGGGCGTTGTCTTCCACCTCGGATCAGTACTTCAGCTGGCGCTTCTGATTGTTGCCACGTCCATCGCGTTCAACGGCATGATGTTTCTGCTGATGGTTCGGGTTGAAGATCCGCTGGTTCCACGAGCCATGTTTGGAGTGCTCAATACGCTGTTGTTCTTCCCCAGCGGAGCGATCTATCCAATTGAAGCATTTCCCAAATGGCTGCGGGCAATCGCTGTCGTCGATCCATTCACCTATGCGGTTCATGGTTTCAAGGCCATCCTTATCAAAGATGGCGGGTTTGCAGCCATCCAGAAGGACATCCTGTTTCTTTTTGGGTTTGGGATAATTTCCCTGCTTCTGGCCACGCCGCTCTTCAAGCGCACGCTTTAGCGGTAAGGGCGGGGAGGGTCCCGCCCCGTTTTACACGGCTTTGGACTTTTGTCCTGTGGATTTGCGCCGGAGGGCCCAACGGCGCTTCAGCGCCTCAGAAATCCGCCTTCTCCCCTCAGGGGTGAGGTGACGTTTGCGTCCTGCCGGCTGAGTCCGTGATTTGCCCGGAGGTCGTCCGCGTCTTTTCGGCCCTCCCGCCCCATCGGTTAACAAGGCGCGAGCTTGCCTCAGCCGGGCAATTTGGTCGTCCAACTCCGATACGATCTTGCTGAGTTCCACATTATCCTCCCGTTTCGGATCCTGAAGCGCACCCTGCACACCGAAAGCAAGGCAGGCTTATTGATTGTAGTTTGAGACTAAACGGGAAGGGATATCTTTACAAACCCGGACTGAATAGAAGGGCGAGGTTAGTGGTCCTCTTCGTCGAGTGAGGGTCGCGGTGCGGGAATGGACTGATCGCCGTGGCCGGGACCTCGATAACTTATTCCCAGCTGTGTATCACGGCCGCCTTCCTGGGTATACCGGCGCAGGCTTCTGAGAGTTTCCTGCTTATCTCGCGCATAGTCCATGGCCAGCCGGGTGAGCGCGTAGGTCATGATGTCGCTGTGATGGAGTCCCTGCATCTCGGGATCGCGACGAAAATTCAGCCATAAACGATGGACCAGCTGGACATCCTCGGCACGCAATGCCGGTGCGTGGGGGCCGATATGAAAAGCTTCGGCCTCCCCGTCCGGCATAACCACATAGAAGGTGAACTGTCGCTTGGGTTCGGAGAGATTTTCCCACGCCTGTCCGATATGAAAGGCCTGTTCCTGCGCCGACATACGAGTGGATAAGCCGGAAATGAGAGCAGCGACCTCGAGCGAATTCGCCGCCTGCACCAGCGCCGCGAAGATATCGCCTGCCGGAACGACCAGCAGGGAAATATGCTTTCCGAAGCTCTCGGCGACGGAGACCGCCTTGGTAAAGAGCATTTGCTCGTGCTCGCTGAATATCTGATCCTCGACGTACTCCGGGCCGCCGGCTCCCATCATCCTGGCGGCCAGCACGACAATATCCTGCTGATCGGTCCGTGTACGCGACAGGGCCCATTTCAAAGCGTAGGGATTCACCGGATCGCGCATCGTGACCAGCACGCCGCCGGGACGCACCTGCAGGGCTTCACGGCCGATCGTTTCCTGCTGCTCGAGCTGGAAATGCTCCTTCATCTGCTGCTGCGTCAGCTGATGCTTGCCTGCGTTGCGGCGTTCAGAGATAACAAAAACGGTGAAGAAAACCGCTGTAAAAGCGATGCCGCTCTCGGTGGCCATACTCTTGGTTACCAGATTCACCACGGCGACCGTGAGCAGGGTGAGGAAGACGAAGAACAGGCCGAGCGGCAGTTCGGTTCCGCCGATCTTCAGATTGATGGGGACTTTCTTGCCCCGTTCTTCTTTATGCTTCCAGCGCAGCACCAGCATAGCGAGGGAGTTGAAGGTAAAGCTCCAGATCACGCCAAAGGCATAAGCTTCACCCAGCATGATCACGTTACCGCGGCTAACGATGATGACAAAGAGCTGCAGTCCGGTAATGAGATTGATGATGCGGAAACTTGTGCCGAAACGGCGATGGGGCTTGCGGAACCAGTCCGTCAACACTCCGTCTTCAGCCAGGCGCATCATCACGCCCGTCGAACCGATCATCGACGTGTTCACCGCTCCGGAAAGGATCAGAAATCCGACAATAACGACGAAGACCTGAAAGACGATGCGGATGACCAGAGGTCCCCACATATACATCGCCATGCCGGCAATCAGATTGTCGCGGTAAACCGGCACGCGGACTGCGTCGGGAATGATCATGTTCGCGAGCAGCGTTCCGATACCGGTGAACAGGAACGTGTAGACCGCGATAACAATGGCAGCGCGGCGCAGATTCTTGAGTTTGGGGTGTTCGATCTCGCGGTTCACCTGGGCGAGTGTTTCTTCGCCGCTCATCGCGAGCACGGAGTGGCCAAAGGCCATCACGATCCCAAACAAGCCCAACATCTGCGCAAAGCGCGTGCCGCGCAGGAATCCCAGGGCGTCGGATGAAAAGTGGAGATTGGACGGGGTGGGCAGCGGGGGCAACGAGGCATGCCGGTGGAACGCTGTGATAAAGCCCCAGCCCAGCAGCAGGATCACCATAACTGTCGTGACCTGCATGACGCTCAACGCTTTGTCGGTGGACTCTTCGATGCCTTTGGTGTTCTGCCACCAGTAGTAAATGGTGACACCCAAAGCAACAACCGCTGAGGTTCCGTCCATGGGCAGGTGGGCGGCCTGATGCGCGTTCTGCATCATCGACGCCGGTAGCCAGTGGTGCAGTGCCCCGAAGTCAAGCAACTGATCGAGTAAACCCGTGATGTACTGGCCGGCCGAAACGCCCGAGATCGGCCCCGTCAGCACGTAATCAAACATCAGCGCGGAGACGCTGAGTTTGGCGAAATTTCCGCCCAGGGCTTCTTTCACCACGCGATAGACGCCGCCGCGAGTGAACATCGAGGAGCTCTCGACGTACACGGAGCGAACCGCATAGGAAAAAAGCATCACCCCGAGGATGAACCAGGGAGCGGCCTTTCCGACGGCTTGTTCGGCGATGCCTCCCGCGTAGAAGGCGGAGGATCCCAGGTCGTTGAGCACCACCGCGGCCGCACGCCAAAAGGAGATAAACGTGAGCATCACCGAGGAAGCGACGACCAGCTTCACTCGGTCGGACTGCGGCGCGTACCGGGTGGTTCCTGAGGACATTCGAGGCGTTGAGCTTCAACGGCGGCCGCGGCAACGTTGCTGCCTCCGCCGACGCGCCCAGCGCTGAGTGTATGTCCGTATCGTGCCGCAGTCAATCAGAACTGTTCGTGTGGGGCCATTTTGTGACAGGCAAATCTGCGCATCTGATTGAGTCAGCGGAGCTAATGCATTGATTTGCACGGCTGCCGGAGTATCGGAAAAATGGGCGCTGGTACACTCTTGCCGAGACCGGAATCATGACTGACGACGCGCCGCTACGGTCCCTTACCGCCCTCCTGGGGACGCCTGTAACGAGCGTGCGTGGACGGATGCGCGGCCGCCTGAAAGACGTAGCCGTTGGCACCGGCGAGGAAGCAGGCCGCGTCGCCGGTTTGGTGGTGAAGACGCGCAAGGGCCTGGAGATGGTGTCCTCCAAAGACGTTCGCTGGACTCCCAGCGGCGCTCTCGAACTGCGCCCGGAAGCGACCCTGAATCCGCTGCAGGGATACGAAAATTTCATCCTTCTGCGCCAGGACCTTCTCGACCGGCAAATCATCGACGTGCATGGCAGGAAAGTCGTTCGCGTTAACGACGTCAATCTGCGCTGGCAACCGAGTGACGACGGGGAACAACTCTGCGTCCTCGAGGTGGAGGTTGGGCTGCGTGGCGCCGTGCGCAGGCTGTTCAACGGTGCGCTGCCCAAACGCACTCTGGAGAATTTGGTCGCCAAACTTCCGCCCCGCGTGATTCCCTGGAATTTTGTCGACATGATCGAAGTCGATCCGGCGCGGCGCGTCAAGCTGAACATCGAACACGAACGCCTGGCTCAACTGCACCCATCGGACATCGCCGACATTCTGGAAGACCTGGCGCCGGCGGAGCGGGAAGCGGTGCTGCGCACCCTCGACGAGGAAGTGGCGGCCGAGACGCTGGAGGAAGTCGAGCCCAAACTCCAGAAGTCTCTTGTGCAGGCTCTGGATTCGGAAACCGCCGCCGGCATCGTGGAAGAGATGGATCCCTCCGCCGCCGCCGATCTGCTCGCTGAACTATCGGAGGAGCGGTCGGAGGCCATCCTCGAAGAGATGGATCCGGAGGAGCGCCAGGAGGTCAAGGAGCTCCTTGAATTCCGCGAAGACTCCGCGGCCGGTCGCATGACCACCGAGTACGTGGCAGTGCCGCAGAGCGCCACCGTCGCTGATGCAATTCGTGCCCTGCGCGGGTTTGAGGGCGATCCGGAAACGATCACTGAGATCTATCTGATCGATTCAGGCGAAGTCCTGAAGGGAGTGGTGCCGTTGGCCCGCCTGGTGCTGGCCCGGCCGGAAACGCGCCTGGAAGTTCTGGCCGACCCGCGCTTCATTTCGGTACAGTTCGACCAGCACGAGAATGAGGTGGCGGAATTGTTCGACAAATACAATCTGCGCGCGCTGCCGGTGGTCGACAAAAACGGCAAACTGGTCGGCGCCGTGGAAGCCGACCACGTGATTGCCTTCCTGCGCTCCCGGGTTTAGACGCCGATCACGGCGCACAGCTCTTTTACAGCATCAGCGCTCTTCTTCAGGGCAGCATCCTCTTCCGGCGTGAGTTTGATCTCGACGATCTGCTCGATCCCGCGCGAGCCCAGCTTACACGGCACACCAATGTAGTAGCCGCGGATACCGTACTCACCCTCCAGATAGGCAGCGCAGGGCAGAATCTTCTTCTTGTCCTTGAGGATCGCTTCCACCATTTCAACCGTCGCCGCCGAAGGCGCGTAGTAGGCGCTTCCTGTCTTCAGGTACTTCACGATCTCGGCGCCACCGTCGCGGGTCCGCTGAATGATCGCGTCCAGCTTCTCTTTCTCGATCAGTTCAGTGATGGGAATCCCGGCCACCGTGGAGTAGCGTGCCAGGGGCACCATGGTATCGCCGTGTCCGCCCAGCACAAAGGCCGTAACATTCTCCACCGATACCTTCAGTTCCTCGGCAATGAAGGTCCGAAAGCGCGCGGAATCGAGCACGCCCGCCATGCCGATGACGCGCTCGCGATTGAATTTTGCCTGCCGGAATGCGGCCTGCGCCATCGCATCCAGCGGATTGGAAACAATAATGAGGATGCAGTTGGGCGATGCCGCCGTCACCTTCCCCACCACGTCCGACATGATCTTGTAGTTCGTCTGCAGCAGATCGTCCCGGCTCATGCCCGGCTTGCGCGGAATACCGGCGGTGATCACGACAATGTCGGAGTTCGCGGTATCGGCGTAGTCGTTGGTGCCGAGGATGTGGCAGTCGGTCTTCGCAATCGGCATGGCCTCCAGCAGATCGAGACCCTTGCCCTGCGGGATGCCCTCGACGACGTCGATCAGGACGACGTCGGCCAGTTCTTTTCCTGCGATCCAATGAGCCGCCGTCGCGCCCACATTCCCGGCACCAACGATTGTTACCTTCTTCCGCATAACGCTCCTTATCTTCTCAATCCATTGACCGCGGGGCTGCGCCGAAGGCGCGTATGCCGGTACGGCCAGTCTTCACATATTGGCGATCATTTTGGTGGCGAACTCGCTCGTCTTCACCTTCGTCGCCCCCTGCATCTGGCGCTCGAAATCGTAGGTCACGTACTTCTGCTGAATCGTTTTCTCCATCGAGGTTTCGATCAGCTTCGCGGCCTCGGGCCAGCCCAGAAATTCGAACATCATGACGCCGGATAACATCACCGACCCAGGGTTAATCACATCCTTGTCGGCATACTTGGGCGCCGTTCCGTGCGTCGCTTCGAACACCGCGTAGCCGTCGCCGATATTCGCGCCCGGAGCAATCCCCAGCCCACCCACCTGCGCCGCGCACGCGTCGGAAATATAGTCGCCGTTCAGGTTCGGACACGCCAGGATGCTGTACTCCTCGGGCCGGATGATCACCTGCTGGAAGATCGAATCGGCAATGCGATCGTTGATCATCACCTTTTTCTTCCACTGTCCATTGCCGTGGGACTTGCCGATCGAGTCCAGAACACCCTTGATTTCGGCATACAACGACTGGCGAAACTCGTCGTTGCCGAATTCGAGTCCGGGCTCAATCAATGCGGCATTCTGTTCCACGCTCAGCCCCGGGTTCGCTTCGACGTTGCCGAGAATCCAACTCTCACGTTCCGTCACCGTCTGATCGCGAAACTCCTGTACGGCCACTTCATAGCCCCATTCGCGAAAAGCACCCTCGGTGAACTTCTGAATATTTCCCTTATGGACCAGCGTTACGCTTTTGCGCCCGGTAGCAATTGCATGACGAATCGCATAGCGCACGAGGCGCTTGGTTCCGGTGATGGAAATCGGCTTGATCCCCACGCCGGAATCCTCGCGCACCTTCTTTTTGCCGCCCTTCAGCATCTCGTCATTCAAAAATCCGATCAGCTTCTTTGCGTCGGCCGTGCCCTCTTTGAACTCGATGCCTGCGTATACGTCCTCAGTATTCTCGCGGAAGATCACGACATCCAGCTTCTCCGGACGCTTAACGGGCGAAGGCACGCCCGCATAGTACTTGACCGGGCGCACGCAGGCGTACAAATCCATAATCTGCCGCAGCGCCACATTGAGAGAACGGATGCCGCCGCCCACCGGCGTCGTGAGCGGTCCCTTGATCGAGACACGCAGATCCGTCGCCGCTTTGACGGAATCGTCGGGCAGCCACGTTTTGAATTCGCGGAACGCCTTCTCGCCGGCAAAAATCTCGAACCACTTCACCGCTCGTTTGCCGCCATAAGACTTTTCCACTGCCGCATCGAAAACCTGCTGTGAGGCGCGCCAGATATCTCGCCCGGTGCCGTCGCCTTCGATAAAGGGAATGATGGGGCGATCCGGAACGGTGTACTTCCCATTCGCATACTGGATTGCCTCGCCGTCTTTGGGCAAAGTCAACCCGTTATAAGTGGTCTGCATGTGTGTTGAGTTCCTTAGCTGATGGGCCTGGTTGATGGATCGTTGCGGAAGAGTCGAATTCCCAAGCTAACACTACCGAAACCGGCGTTGCAACGGGCCGTCCACGCTGGCGCGCGCGTAGCATACACCTATGTTGCTTCGTGCGCGGCTCTTCCTGCTCCTCGGGGTCGGACTCATCGCCTCCATGCCTCTTTCCGCTCAGCCCGCGCCCGTGCGCGTGGCCATCGTAGGTTTGGAGCATGGCCATGTCTCGGGATTCCTGCACCAGTTCCCGAAACAGAATGAGACTCAACTGGTCGGCATCGTCGACGCAGACTCGGCCCTGTGCGCGAAATACGAGCAGCAGTTCCATCTGGATCACGGGCTTTTCTACGCCACGCTCGACGACCTGTTCGCTCATCAGCAGCCGCAGGCCCTGCTCGTCTACACCTCGATTGCCCAGCATCGGCGCGTGATTGAAGCGGCTGCCGCCCACAGCGTGACGGTCATGGTCGAGAAGCCCCTGACTCTCTCGCTCGCCGACGCCATCGCCATCCGCCGCATCGCCCACGAGCACCACATCCAGGTCCTCGTTAATTACGAGACCACCTGGTACCCCAGCAATCGCGCCCTCTACGACCTGCTCCGGCACGACAGCCTCGGCGATCTGCGTAAGGCCGTCATTCACGACGGACATCAGGGTCCCAAAGAAATTGGCGTTCAGCCGGAGTTTCTCCAATGGCTGACGGATCCCGAACAGAACGGCGCCGGCGCGCTCTACGACTTCGGCTGCTATGGCGCCGACCTCATGACCTGGTTCATGCACGGGGAGACGCCGGTGAGCGTCACAGCCGTCGCTCAGACCGACAAGCCTGAGACCTATCCTCGCGTCGATGACGATGCCACCATCATCGTGCGCTACCGGAACGCGCAGGCGGTGCTGATGCCCTCCTGGAACTGGCCTTTCAGCCGCAAGGACGCCGAAGTCTACGGCACGAAAGGGTACGCGATCGCTCCCAACCCCACGCAGATTCGTGAGCGCGTGAATCCCGCCTCGCCCGAAGTCGCGATCGGTATCCCGCCGCTTCCCGCTCCCAGCGATACTTCCCTGCACTACCTGGCCGCGGTGGTGCGAGGGCAGCTCGACCCCGACCACGACCTCAGTTCCCTCGACACCAACATGGTCGTCATGCAGATTCTCGACGCCGCCCGCCAGTCCGCGAAGACGGGAAAAACGGTGCCCCTGCACCCGCTGCCCTGAAGCCCGACGTCGCGGCGTATTCTGGAATGTGATTCGCCTTCGCATCCCCGTCGCAGCACTTACGATTTCCGGAATTCTTTCCCTTGGCGCCCTCACGGCGCACGCTCAGTACTCCGCCGATCGCCCGGTGGGCACGAGTGCCCAGCAGGCGCCGGCCTGGCAAAAGAACGCAGGCATCGATCAGAATCTCAATCGGCCTCTTCCGCTGGGCGACTCGTTCCAGGACGAATCCGGCCGCGATGTCAAACTCGGCGACTTCTTTCACGACCAGCGACCGGTGATGCTGGCTCTGATGTACTACAACTGCCAGATGCTCTGCCCCCAGGTGCTGCATGGCATGGCCTCCGGCCTGCGCGAGAGCGGCTTCCACGCCGGACACGAATACGATGTGGTGGTCGCGAGTATCGATCCCTCCGACAAACCCACCGACGCCGTTTCCGAAAAACAGCACTTCCTCTCCATGCTGGACGACTCCAGCTCGACTGCCGCCAATGCAGTTCACTTTCTCACCGGCGGGCAGACCTCCATTGCGGATCTCGCCCAGGCAACGGGGTTCCACTACGTTCGCGTTCCCGGCCCCGACGGCAGGATGAATCAGTTCGCGCACTCCAGCGTGATCATGATCGTCACGCCCGATGGCCGCATGTCGAAATATCTGTTCGGCGTCGATTATCAGTCGCGCGATGTCCGCCTCGCCCTCATCCAGGCCAGCTCGCGCCATATCGGCACGCTCAGCGACCTCGTTCTGCTGTATTGCTGCAGCTACTCGCCAACCCAGGGCCGCTATACCGTCGCCATTCTGCGCATCATGGGCCTTGCCGGCGTCGCATCGCTGCTGGCGGTCATCGCAATGCTCGGGCTGCTCTCAAAAAAGCCGAAAAACACGCCCGTCGGCGTCTGAATCCAGCTCGACCGATTTACAACAAGCGACCCTGGGCCATTCCCCTTCATCTCACAGGAAGAGGTGCTGGCATGCGAGCGGTTGTTCTTTATGAATACGGCGACGTTGACAAGCTTCGTTTTGAAAACGATCAGCAGGAACCTCCCTTCGGCCCGAACGAGGTCCGTGTCCGCGTGCGCGCAACCAGCATCAATCCCGTTGACTGGAAGATCCGCAGCGGATCGGCGCGCCAGCGCATACCCGTCGATTTCCCTGCCATCCTCGGCCGCGATCTGGCCGGCGAAGTCGTGGACTTCGGTGAGCAAGTCACCGGCTTCAGCAAGGGCCAGCGCGTGATGGGGCTGGCGAATGGAACCTATGCTGAATTCACGACCGCTAAAGCCGACGTCCTCGCTCCCATACCCGACTCCCTCAGCTTCGAGCAGGCCGCGGCACTGCCCCTGGTGCTGACGACCGGCGCACAACTGATCGAGCGTGCCATCAAACCCCAAACAGGCTGGACCGTCCTGGTCACCGGCGCCGTGGGCGGCGTCGGCCGTACTGCCGTTCACGTCGCGCGCAAGCACGGTGTTCACGTGATCGCCGGCGTCAAATCCTCGCAGCGCGACGAAGCCTCCTCGCTGGGTGCGGACCGAGTGATCGCCCTCGATGACGAAAGCGATATCGCGAGCCTGCGGAACCTCGATGCCATTGCAGATACCGTGGGTGGAGCAACCATTGCCATCCTGCTCAAAGCAATCCGGCCCGGTGGCGTGCTGGGATCGGTGGTTGGCGAGCCAAAGGAAGCGGCGGGAAAGAACATCCAGGTGCATGCCTTCATGGCCCAGCCCGATGCATCGCGGCTTTACGAACTGGCCGACGAAGCCGCGAGGGGCGAGTTCACCATCCCCATCGCCAGAACCTTCCGTTTGGACCAGGCGCGCGAGGCACAGGATCTCGCCGAGCACAAACATCCCGGCGGCAAAGTCCTCCTCGTGGCTTAGCGCCGATAGCAAGACGCGGCGGATCGGGCACCGTTGTCCTTTTCCGCCGCCTCCGATTCCCTGCTCTGTGCGGTGGGCTCTGCACCCTGTGCCCTGACCATCATCGCCGCAACGTAGGCTGCGCCGAATCCGTTATCGATATTCACCACGCACACGTTCGGCGAACACGAATTCAGCATCCCGAGCAGCGCCGCAACACCGCCGACCGCAGCCCCGTAACCAACACTGGTGGGCACCGCAATCACAGGGGCTGCCACCAATCCGCCGACCACGCTGGGCAGCGCGCCCTCCATGCCCGCGCAGACAATGACAGCACGCGCGGAACTCAATCCGTCTCTCGCCG
>DASZYN010000148.1:0-4223 GCA_035545435.1 Acidobacteriaceae bacterium
GCAGAAGCATCCCACCGTCACCGAGCACCCGGAGCAGCGTCGTCAGGAAGAAACCGGCCACGAAGACGCCAGCGACCCCGGTGAAGTCGGTCGGCCGCCTTCTTCGAGCGGCAGCCGGCCTTCCACTAAAGAGAAAGACGCCGCCTGATCTGCCACACTCCGGCGAAGGCGCGCGCTCATCCCTAAGCGCGCATTTCGCTTGAAGCCGTCTCGTTTTTCGCTGATCGGCGCTTAGTAGCGCCCGCGCCCGCCGCGTCCGCCGCCCGCGCCGCCCTTCTGCGCCTGGTAGCAGTCCCGGCAGTACACCGGCCGGTCGCCCCTCGGTTCAAAAGGCACCGTCGTCTGCTGCCCGCAACCGGAGCACACCACTGCCGTGCCGCGCGACTCGGCTCTCTGATAGCCTCCGCCGCCGCCACCCCCGCCCATCTGGGTCTTCTTGGCCTGACGACAGCTCTTGCAGCGTTTTGGTGCCGAATACCCGCGTTCCTGGAAGAACGCCTGGTCTTCGCTCGTGAAGGTAAACTCCTGACCACAGTCGCTGCAGATGAGTTGCAGATCGCCAGCCATCGGGTTCCTCGTTTCTTTCCCCTGCTACGCCATCATTACAAGGTTTGTGTTCCGCGTAAACCGTGATCGCAAATTTTGATCAGACGGCCCGACCCGGTTTCGCTGCAGTTTAGCGCGCACAGGCCTTCCGGTTCCAGCCTTCCGCCGGAACCGGTATGATGGCCCTTCCGGAGTGATTTTTCTCGTATGGCTTTTCCTTTCAAGGGCGTAGACTTCATCGGCTTCGACAGCCTCCTCACCGACGACGAGCGCCTCACGCGCGACACCGCTCGCCAGTTCATCGAAGACAACCTCGTGCCCATCATCGAGGAGTGCAATCGCGACGGCCGCTTCCCCAAAGAACTCGTCCCGCAGATGGGCCAGCTCGGCTTCTTCGGCGCCAGCCTCCAGGGCTACGGCTGCGCCGGCATGTCCAACGTCGAATACGGTCTCGTCATGCAGGAGTTCGAGCGCGGAGACTCCGGCGTGCGCAGCTTTGTCAGCGTGCAGTCCGCGCTCGTTATGTACCCCATCTACACCTTCGGCTCCGACGAGCAGAAAAATTACTGGCTGCCGAAGATGGCCACCGGAGAAAAGCTCGGCTGCTTCGGGCTCACCGAGCCCGACTACGGATCCAACCCCGGCGGCATGCGCACTCGTGCGGACCGCAGCGGCGATGAGTACATCCTCAACGGCGAAAAAATGTGGATCACCTCCGGCTCCATCGCCGACGTCGCCGTCATCTGGGCCAAAACCTACGGCGATGCAGGCCAGGAAGACGGCACCGTCCGCGGCTTCCTGGTCGAATGCGACCGCCCTGGTTTTAAGGCCTACGACGTCCACGGCAAGTGGTCCCTGCGCGCTTCCGTCACCTCAGGTCTCTCCATGCAGGACGTCCGCATTCCCGCAACGAATCTCCTGCCCAAATCAGGCGGCCTGAAGTCGCCGCTCATGTGCCTCAACCAGGCCCGTTACGGCATCGCCTGGGGCGGAATCGGCGCCGCCATGTCGTGCTACGACACCGCCCGCCAGTATTCGCTCGTCCGCAAACAGTTCCGCGACCAGCCCATCGCCAGTCATCAGCTCGTTCAGGAAAAGCTTGCATGGATGATCACCGAAATCACCAAAGGCCAGCTCCTCGTACTCCAGGTGGGCCGCCTCAAGGACCAGGGCAAAGTCGAGCACCAGCACATCTCCATGGCCAAACGCAACAACATCTGGATGGCGCTCGAGTGCGCGCGCATGGCCCGGGACATCCTCGGCGCCAACGGCATCACCGACGACTTCCCGGTGATGCGCCACATGATGAATCTGGAGTCGGTCAAGACCTACGAGGGCACGCATGACATCCACACCCTCATCCTGGGCCAGAGCGTGACGGGCATCGCTGCCTATTAGCTTGGCGAGGCCCACTCTCAACTCGCAACTCACAACCACAACTCACAACTCACAACTCACAACTCTCAACTCACAACTCTCAACTCTCAACTCACAACTCACAACTCACAATCGATACCGGCACATGAAACTACTCTCCATCCAGTGTGGATTACCGCGGGAAGTCACCTGGCATGGAGGCAGGTTCACCACCTCTATTTTCAAGGAGCCGGTCCTGGGCCGCATCGCCCTGCGCACGCTCAATCTCGATGGCGACCGTCAGTCCGACCTCACCGTCCACGGCGGCAAGTACAAGGCTGTCTATTGCTATCCGGTGCAGCACTACGAGTACTGGAGAAGGGAACTACCCGGGCGCGACCTGCCCTGGGGCGCTTTCGGCGAGAATTTCACCATCGAAGACGGTCCGGATGAGCCATCGGTCCACATCGGTGACCGGTTCTCCATTGGGTCTTCGGAAGTCGTAGTCACGCAGCCCCGCTTTCCCTGCTACAAGCTCGGCATCAAATTCCAATCCGACGACATGGTCAGGCGCTTTCTGGCCAGCGGGCGCTCCGGCTTCTACCTGGCCGTTACGCGAGAAGGGGAAGTGGGCGCCGGCGACGAAATCACCCCGCTCAGCCACGATCCGGACGGGGTCTCCATTGCGGACATCATTCGCCTCTATATTGCGAAGGAGTTCAGCGACACCGACGTTCGCCAGCTTCAAAAAGCCCTGGTTCTGGAGGCTTTCCCCGACAGCTGGAAGGACTATCTTAAGGAAAAGATGGAGCGTCTGGCCGGGTGAGCCCCCGCCGGCCTCTCTTTCGGAGGCCCCCGCAACCCCCCCACGCCGCCCGCGTCTAACCATGCAGCCCGGCTGGCCCGGGTAGACCCACATGCATTTCCCCAAGCTTCAGCGCCTTCCCGAACTCGACGCCCTCCGCGGCCTGTTCCTCGTCTGGATGACGCTGACCCATCTTCCCACCCACGTCAGCACGTTCCTGAATGAGCCCTTTGGCTTCGTCTCTTCCGCCGAAGGGTTCGTCTTCCTCTCCGCGATCCTGATCGGCCGGCTCTATATCCGCCGGTCGATGGAAGACCCGGTCGGCGTGCGCTCCCACATGTGGCGTCGCTCCTTCAAGCTTTACGCCTACCACCTGTTCCTGCTCCTGTTCGCCTTTACCCTCGCCGCCAGCTGGGCGGTCCATCACCACCGCGTGGCCATCACCAACCTGCTCAACTTCTATCTGAACCATCCCGGCGTCGCGATCACTGGCTCCATCTTCCTCATTTATTGCCCCCCTCTGCTCGACATCCTGCCCCTGTACGTGATGTTCCTCTTCCTCACCCCAGCCTTTCTCTCGGCCGCGATCCGCTGGGGCTGGAAGACCGTCCTCAGCGTCAGCGCGCTCATCTGGCTGGGCGCTCAGTTCGGCCTGCGCGACGTGGTGCACAGCGCCGTCGTCCATCTCACCCACCTGCAAATCCCCCTCCAGGAAACCGGTGCCTTCAACCTCTTCGCCTGGCAAATGGTCTGGATCGTCGGCCTCTGGCTTGGCGCCTGCTCCGCGCATCGCGATGTCCCACTGAAGCTGGTGCCGCGTTGGGGAGTCGCGCTCAGTGCCGCTGTTTGCCTCTTTTTCGTCGGCGTGCGCTTCAGCTGGCTGGGCCCCCACCTCACCGAGCAGTCTCTCGGCCTCCTGCTCGACAAGTGGCAGATCGGTCCGCTTCGCGTCCTCAACATCGCAGCCTTCCTCGTCGTCTTCTACTGGCTGCGCCGGTATATCCGCGTCGTGGTCGCGCGCGAGCCCTTCCTCACCTTCGGCAAGGCCTCGCTCCAGGTCTTCTGCGCGCATCTCCTCTTCGTCTTCGGGGGTCTTGCCCTGCTGGTCGGCGAAATGGAGCAGCTCACCGGCTGGACCGCCATCGCGCTCCTTGCTGTCACCTTCGTCTCTCTTTTCCTCGTGGCCGCCAACGAAGTCCGCAAGAAGCGTCGCGCCAAACAGGGGAACCCGAACCCTCCCAACCCCGGTGTGCCCTCACTTCCGCCACCCGACCGGCCCGTCAACACGCAGCCACTCGCTGCCGTCGCCCTCGAAGAACGCCCTCTCTGAGCGTTTCGATGGCTTCAGGATCTCGTAAACATCGCAAACCGGTCCCGGATCGAAGCACGTGATGGCGCCGCAAAGCGGCGCGACGGTAGAAGCCACGGCCTTCAGGCCGTGGAATCGCACGCATCGAAAGAAGAGGGGCTTTAGCCCCGGCCTCTTTGCTAACGGACTAAACTACCCGAGGAACGC
>DASZYN010000149.1:0-10175 GCA_035545435.1 Acidobacteriaceae bacterium
GGACAAGAGCGTGATCCAGGAGTATCTGGACTTCCGGCATGTGCATCATGTTCCGGTGTGGCTGGGCGAGAGTGGCGAGAACAAGGATGCGTGGGTGCAGGGGTTCCGCCAGACACTGGAGGCGAACAACGTTGGCTGGGCCTTCTGGACGTACAAGCGGATGGACGACTCGCCGTGTGTGGTGACGTTCGACCGGCCGGTGCACTGGGATGAGATTGTGGCCTACGCCAAACTGCCGAGGGCAACGGCGGATGCGGAGAAGAACCTGGCCGCTCGGCCTCCTCAGGAGGATATCGACGCAGCGTTCGCGGACCTGCTGAAGAAGATTGCCTTCGGCAGCGAGCGGGTGAATGCGGGGTATCTGAGAGCGCTGGGGATGGAGAGCAGCCAATAGCCGGTAGCCGTCAGGAATGGCAAAAAACGAGCAGCGAACGGACTGGATCGCGCTGCGCGATGCCCATCTCGCGACCGCAGGGACATGGATACCCGGCTTTTTCGGTTGCGAATCCCTGTTCGGTTCTGAACAGGGCGGGATGAATCTGGACAATCGATGGGCCGTCGATGGGCGGTGAACCCTTTTGTTTCAATGGCGTAGGGATGGGTGCGTCTGGTGGAACGCATGCTTTTCTCTTCCTCAACCGTGCGTTGAGTTTTGGGCGGGAGCGGAGGAGAACTTGTTTTCTGATCTGAGACAGGCTTTGCGGCAGATGCGGAAGTCGCCGGGGTTTACCGTGACGGCGGTCGTGACCCTGGGGTTGGGGATCGGCGCGACCACGGCGATCTTCACGCTGATCCAGCAGGTGATGCTGCGCTCGCTGCCGGTGCAGAAGCCGGGCGAGTTGTGGAAGATCGGCGACAAGAATCGCTGCTGCAACTGGGGCGGCTACACGGAGACCAGCAGCGACGCGCCCAATGAGTGGAGCCTGTTCCCCTGGGAGCTCTACAACCAGTTCCGCGCGAATACGCCGGCGTTCACAGAGCTTGCGGCGTTCCAGGCAGGCAACACCCAGCTGGGCGTGCGCGCGGCGGGCAGCCCGGAGCAGGCCCAGACGCGGAACGGCGAGTTTGTCTCCGGAAATTTCTTTCAGACCTTCGGCGTTGGGGCATGGATGGGACGGCTGCTGACGCCGGCCGATGATCAGGAAGGCGCGCCGCCGGTGGCGGTGATCAGTTACCGCAGCTGGCTGCAGCATTACGGTGCGGATCGCGGGGTCGTGGGGCGGAGTTACCTGATCGATGGGCATCCGTTCACCGTGGTGGGCATCGCGGCGCCGTCGTTTTACGGAGCGATTCTGGCGGGCTGGAACATGCCGGACTTCTGGATGCCGCTGACGAGCGAGCCCCTGGTGGATGGAACGACATCGCGGCTGAAGAGTCCGAGTGAGAAGTTCCTGGATTTGATTGGGCGAGTGAAGCCGGGAACCAATCCGAAGGTGCTGGAGGCGCAACTGCGGGCGGAGCTGCATGCGTGGCAGGCGAGCCATGTGCCGGATATGAGTCCGCAGGAAAAACAGACCTGGCAGCAGAACACGCTGCACCTGGTGCCCGGCGGTGCGGGCGTGGACACGATGGCGGACAGCTACGGCGATGGGCTGAAGCTGCTGATGGCGGCGGCAGGGTGTGTGTTGCTGGTGGCGTGTGCGAACCTGGCCAATCTGCTGCTGGCGCGGGGACTGAAGAATCGCCAGCAAACGTCGATCCGCGTGGCGCTGGGCGCATCGCGCGGGCGACTCGTGCGTAAGGCGCTGGTGGAGAGTGTGAGCCTGGGGGTGCTGGGCGGTGCGGCTGCCATCGCCGTGGCTTATGGCGGCGCAAAACTTGTTGTCCACCTGGCGTTTCAGATTGGCGGTCCGGGGAACTGGGTGCCGATCGATGTGTCGCCGTCGTGGATGGTTTTGGGATTTGCGCTGGGCATTTCGGTCGTGACAGGAATGTTGTTTGGGATCGCGCCCGCGTGGATGACCTCGCACGCGGAGCCGGTGGAGGCGCTGCGTGGGGCGCGGGGTTCGACCGGAACGAAGGCGCGGTGGCCGCAGAAGGCGCTGGTGGTGGCGCAGGCTGCGATGTCGCTGGTGCTGCTGAGCGCGGCGGCGATGCTGGCTCAGAGCCTGCGCAACCTGCAGCATCAGGACTTTGGCTTTGCTGTGAAAGACCGGTATCTGGTGTGGACGAACACACAGCTGACCGGGTACCCAGCGGACCAGATGCCGCGCCTGTTTCGACGGATTGACGAACGGCTGGCGGCGATTCCCGGAGTGCGGAGCGCGGCGGCGGCAACTTACGCTCCGATGAGCGGGGACAACTGGAGCATGGGCATTCGGGTAGAGGGACAGCCGGAGCCGGGTGCCAAGGACAATACCAGCGCGCTCTATTCGCGGGTGACGCCAGGGTTTTTCGAAACGCTGGGGGGCCGCATGGTGGCGGGGCGGCCAATTACGAACGACGACTCAGCGGCGGCGCAGCGGGTTGCGGTCGTCAACGAGACCTTTGCAAAGAAGTTCTTTCAAGGCAAGAGTGCGATCGGACAACATTTCGGGCCGGCGGCGGGGAAGTATGCGGGGCTGTACACGGTGGTGGGCGTGGTAGGCGATATGCGATTTACGGCGTGGAATTTCGACCGCCCCATCGAGCCGATGTACTACCTGCCCGAAGCGCAGACGGCGCACTTCGACGAAGCGCAGATGAACAGCGGCGAGGCGTGGTCGCACTACCTGTCCAACATTGCGCTGTGGGCGCCGGGGCACCCGGCGGATCTGCAGGCGCAGGTGAAGAGGGCGCTGGCGGAGATCGATCCGAACCTGGTGATGCAGGGCGTGGACAAGTACTCCGATGTGCTGGACGGAGACTTCCAGCAGCAGAACATGATTGCGACGCTGGCGTTGCTGTTCGGCGCGGTGGGTCTGGTGCTGGCTGCCGTTGGCTTGTATGGCGTGACGGCCTACACGGTGGAGCAGCGGACAAGCGAGATCGGGGTGCGCATGGCGCTGGGCGCGGATCGGCGGAGCGTGGTGAAGATGGTGCTGCGAGGCGCATTCCTGCAGGTGGCGGTCGGGTTGGCGCTGGGGATTCCTGCGGCGATTCTGGCCGGACATGCGATTGCAGACCAGCTGTTTGGCGTGAAGGCGTGGGATCCGGCGATGCTGGGCGGAGCGACGGTGGTATTGGGCATGGCAGCGCTGGTAGCAGCCATCATTCCGGCACAGCGGGCCGCGAATCTGGATCCGGTGGAGTCGTTGCGGGCGGAGTAAGGCGCGTGAGCGCTTCACTCCGCAGCTAAGAAGCGGTCAGCTAAGGGGCGGTCAGCTAAAAAGCGGTCAGCTGAAAACCGGTTAGCGGAAGGCGGACGGGCAAGAGCAGCAGCGGAGGCGAGGGATGCTGAACGATCTGCGATTCGCGTGGAGGCAGTTGAAGAGGGCGCCGGGGTTTGCGCTGACGGCGGTGCTGACGCTGGCGCTGGGGATTGGGGCGACGACGGCGATCTTCACGCTGGTGTATGACGTGATGCTGCGGCCGTTGCCTTTGCCGCAGCCGGAGCAACTGGTGCGTGTGCAGGAGAAGGTTGCGGAGTGGCGCGACATGTATCCGACGCTGCCGGTGAGCGCGAATCACTTCACGTTCTGGCAGCAGCACAGCAAGAGCTTTGCGGCGATCGCGGCGCTGGAGGAGTATGCCATGCCGTTCGAGAGCGGCGAGGCGCAGGGCGGACGCGCGATGCACGTGGATGTGGTGAGCGCGACGCCGGGAATCTTCACCGTGCTGGGCGTGCAGCCGGCGCTGGGACGCGCGTTCAATGAGAGCGAAGGGCAGAAGGGCCATGAGCGCGTGGCGGTGATCACCGATGCGCTGTGGCGGGAGCAGTTCGGGGGCGACCGGGAAATCCTCGGACGGACTCTGAAGCTGGACGGCTTCACGTACACGGTGGTGGGAGTGATGCCGGCGTCGTTCCGGATGCCGTCGACGTGGGGCGGCAAAGAGCCGTTGAGCGCGATTGTGCCGATGGCGTTCGATAAGGAACTGCTGGAAGAAGCGATGGGGGACCTGAACTACTTTGGGCTGGCGCGGCTGAAGCCTGGAGTGACGGTCGCAGCGGCGAATGCGGAGCTGAATGCCGAGCAGAAGGCGATTGCCTCCACGCTGCCCGCGAATCAGAAGGCGACGCTGTCCGCAGTGCTGACGCCATGGCAGGAAGATTTGGTGGGCGGGAGCCGGAAGGCGCTGATGATCCTGCTGGGCGCGGTGGCGGGACTGCTGCTGGTGGGGTGCGTCAACATTGCGAATTTGCTGCTGGCGCGCGCGGCTGGGCAGAAGCATCAGATGGCGGTTGCGGCGGCGCTGGGCGCGCGGCGGAGCGAGATGCTGCGCATGGCCATGCGCGAGACGGTGGTGCTGGCTGCGTTGGGGTGCGGTTTGGGGATCGTGCTGGCGATGGCCATTGTGCCGTTGATGCAGCACTATCTGCCGCCGGAGCTGAATTTCCGGGGTGCGCTGCATCTGGACTGGGTTGGCGCCGGATGCGCGCTGCTGCTGGCGGGGGCAGCCACGCTGCTCGCCGGGGCGGCGCCAGCGTGGATGGTGTCCCGCACGGCTCCACAGGAGGTGTTGCACAGCGAGTCGCGGCTGGCCAGTGAGTCGCGTGGGAGCAAGCACGCCAGGCGGGTGCTGGTGGGCGTCGAGGTGGCGGTGAGCGTAGCGCTGGTGCTGATGACGGGGTTGCTGGTGGCAAGCCTGACGAAGCTGATGCGCGTGGACCGCGGATTCGATACAGAACGCACGCTGGCGGTGAAGGTGGAGTTGCCGTATGAGGCGTACCCCAACCGGCCGAAGCGCGCGGAGTTCTACAGGGATGCGCTGGTGAAGCTGAACGCGCTGCCGGGCGTGGAGCAGGCGGCGCTGACGTCGGTTCTGCCGCTCAGCGGCAACGGCTGGGGCGACATAGCGCAACTGCCGGGAGATACCCGGCCGTGGACGCAGTTGCCGGGAGAAGAGTGGCGGTGGGTCAGCCCCAATTATTTCGAAACGATCCATCTGCGGCTGATCCGAGGGCGCTTCTTTAACCAGAGCGAATGGGGAAAGAACGAGGCGGTGCTGTCGGAGCGCACGGCGAAGGCCCTGTGGGGGGATAAGGATCCGGTAGGGCAGCAGTTCCATCGTGCGGGAGCCGAGGGCGAGGCGCCGTTCACGGTGGTGGGCGTGGTGAGCAATGCGCGGACAGTGACCCTGGCGAAAGCCGATCCGATGATCATCTACGTACCGTACTGGTTCCGCGCGGACGCCGATGGCGGCATTGTGATGCGGACGCGACAGGCTCCGGCGGCGATGGCGGAGTCGATTCGAAAAGCGATCTGGAGCGTGGATAGCGGCGTCGCAGTGCCGCAGATCCGGCTGCTGAGCGGGGTGGTGGCCGATTCAGTAGCGGATCGACGCTTTGAGATGGATCTGCTGGTGGTCTTCGCAGTGAGCGCATTGCTGCTGGCCGGACTGGGCGTGTATGGCGTGGTGACGTATTCGGTAGTGCAGCGGCAGCGGGAGATCGGGCTGCGCATTGCTCTGGGTGCGCAGCGGGCGAATATCTATCGGCTGATTTTGCGGGAAGGGCTGCTGCCGGTGGTGGCGGGCGCAGGAGCGGGGATCGCGCTGGCTCTGGGATCGGCACGGCTTGTCGGGAGTTTGCTCTTCGAGGTGAGCCCCTACGATCCGGGGATCGCGGCGGGGGCGGTGAGTTTATTGCTGGTGGCCGGAATGTCAGCCTGTTGGCTGCCGGCGCGGAGGGCCGCGCAGGTGGAGCCGATGGAGGCGTTGCGGGCGGAGTAAGGCGTGCTTTGCGCGCCTTACTCCGCAGCTAAGAGGCGGTTAGCTAAGGTCCGGTTAGCTAAGAAGTGGTTAGCTAAAAAGGGGTCAGGAAACGGGGTCAGCGGAAAAGCGGTTCGCTAAGCGCAGAACGAACGACGAGCGAGAGTAACGGGAACGAAACGGCAGCGGCGAAGACCAATCTGAGGTGATGAGCCATGTGGAGTGATTTGAGATTTGCGGTGCGGCAATTGCGGAAGTCCCCGGGGTTTTCGCTGACGGCGGTTCTGACGCTGGCGCTGGGAATTGGCGCGAACACGGCGATCTTTACGCTGGTGGATTCGATCATGCTGCGGCCGCTGCCTTATCCGCAGCAGGAGCGGTTGATGCGGATCAACTATGGCGGGGGCGAGGCGGTCGCGGCGTATTTTCCCAAGGGCTGGATCCGCGCCCTGGGCGAGAACTCGAAGGCGTTCGAAGGGATCAGCGGGTTTGGGCCGGATGCGGAGTCGAACGTGGGATACGCGAACGCGTCGAACCGCGTGTTTGGCGCCGAAGTGATGGTGAACGCGTTCGACCTGCTCCAGGTTCATCCGGTTCTGGGGCGGTTCTTCACCGCAGAAGATGCGCGCGGCGGACATGATCCGGTGGTGGTGCTGAGCTACGGCTACTGGCGGCAGCACTTTGGCGGGAGTCCGGGCGTGCTGAGCACGACGATCCGCATCGATGGAATTTCACGGAGGGTGATTGGGGTGATGCCGGCGGGCGTGCGTTTTCCGTACGCGGATACGCAGTTTGTGACGCCGGTGACGTTTAAGAGCGGGGATGTATTCGATCCGTGGTCGAACTTCGATCTGCGGGCGTTTGGGCGGCTGCGGCCCGGTGTCACGCCGGCGCAGGCGCAGAGCGAAATGCATCCGCTGCAGAAGCACTTGCTGAATTCATTCCCTTTCCGGATGCCGGATATCTGGGCATCGGACATGAGGGTGGTGCCGCTGCTGGAGTCGGAAGTGGGGGCGATGCGGCCGAGGCTGCTGCTGCTGTTTGGAGCGGTGGGGCTGATCCTGCTGATTGCGTGTGCGAACGTCGCGAACCTGATGCTGGCGCGCGCGGCGGGGCGGGAGAAGGAAATTGCGGTGCGCAGCGCGCTGGGGGCGACGGGGTCGCGGCTGGTGCGACAGTTGCTGGCGGAAAGCGTGGTGCTGGGCGTGGTGGCGGGCCTGCTGGGACTGCTGGCTGCGGCGGCCAGCCTGCAGGCGCTGATTTCGCTGCTGCCCGCGGATACACCGCGACTGGCGGACGTCTCGCTGCACTGGCCGGTGTTTCTGTTTGCAGCGCTGGCGTCGGTGGTGACGGGCGTTTTGTTCGGGCTGATTCCGGCGGTGCGGATGGCGTCGCCGAACCTGCGCGAAAGCCTGCACTCGGGCAGCCGCACGGTGGCGGGGAAGGCGGGCCAGTTCCGCGTATCGATGCTGCTGGTGATGGGGCAGATCGCCCTGTCGGTAGTGGTGATTACGGCGGCGGGGCTGATGCTGCACAGCCTGTGGAGCCTGGCGCAGGTGGATCCTGGATTCCGGACGGACCGGATCGTCACGGCGGAGGTTTCGCTGGACAAGACGATGTGTCCGGGGCTGCTGGGATCGCCGGAGAATGGGCAGGGGCGATGCCAGCAATTTTTCGCGACGCTTTTGGATCGGCTGCAGGGGCTGCCGGGGCTGGAGAGCGCGTCGATGACGAATCTGTTGCCGCTGAGCGGACAGGACGGCAACTATGTGTACGACGCGGAGGGGCACCCGCGGACGCCGCGCGAAGGAGCGAGGCTGGCGGCGGGACGCGTGGTGTCGCCGGACTACTTTGCGACGCTGGGCATCCAGCTGGTGCGCGGGCGTCTGCTGGAGGAGCAGGACCTGTCGGGAACGAGCCGGGCGCTGGTGATCGACCAGAAGATGGCGGAGGAGTTGTGGCCGAATCAGAACCCGCTGGGAAAGCACCTGATCGATGTCGCGGCAGAGAAGACACCGGGTGCGATCGATATGAATGCGGCGTCGGTGGTGGTGGGCGTCGTGACCAACACGCACGAACGCACGGTGGCGAGCAACTTTGGCGATGAAGTGTACGCGCCGATGACGAAGCAACT
Organism: Acidobacteriaceae bacterium; assembly: GCA_035545435.1. Classification (GTDB taxonomy): domain Bacteria; phylum Acidobacteriota; class Terriglobia; order Terriglobales; family Acidobacteriaceae; genus Palsa-343. Next base: position 7,925 of record DASZYN010000149.1, read on the forward strand.
GGAGTCGCCGGTGATGTATGTGCTGCTGCGCACGCGGGCGACGACGGAGGAAGCGGCCAGCGAGCTGCGGCAGGCGGTGGCGGCGATCAATCCAGAGGTGCCGGTAACGCGACTGCGGACGCTCGATGAGGTGGTGGCATCGTCGCAGTCGGCCTCGCGTTCGCTGACGATTCTGCTGCTGGCGTTTGGCGGGCTGGCGGTGGTGATCGGGGGCGTGGGTGTCTACAGCCTCATTGCCTATATCGTCAGCTGGCGGACGCGGGAGATCGGGATCAGACTGGCTTTGGGAGCGCAGCGCTGGCAGATCGTGCAGGGCGTGATGCGGCAGAGCCTGGTGCTGGCGCTGGGCGGATCGGTGGCGGGGCTGGTGGTGGCGGCTTTGGTGGGGCAACTGCTGCGGAGCTTCCTGTTTGGGGTGAAGCCAGTCGATCCGGTGACGTTCGTGGGTGTGGCCGTGCTGATGATGGCGCTGGCGCTGACCGCGGCGTGGGTTCCGGCGAGAAGGGCAGCGAGTGTGGATCCGATGAAGACGTTAAGGAGTGAGTAAGCCGTAGGCTTACTCGCTCCAGCTAAGAAGCGGTCGGCTAAGAGCCGATTAGCGAACTGCTAGCCGAGCAGAAGCGTATGAGTCCGTGAGGGGCCTGCAATGTTGAACGATTTGAAGTATGCGTGGAGGCAAATTCTAAAGGCGCCGGGATTCGCCATTACGGCGCTGTTGACGCTGGCGATTGGGATTGGTGTCAACGCGGCGGTGTTCAGCGTGATGGACGCGATCGTGCTGCGGCCCCTGGCGGTGCCGAACCTGGACCGCGTGATGACGGTCGCCGAGGATCGCGGGCGGGGTCGGTTCTCGTATGAGTGGGTGACGGGGGCCAACTACGAGGACTGGCGGCAGCAGAGCAAGTCTTTCGAGAGCCTCGCGGCGTTCAAGCGATACTCGATGGCGCTGACCGGAGCAGGGGAGGCGGCGCATGTGTCGGCGTCGCGCTCGACGGCGAATTTCTGGAACGTGCTGAAGATCGATGCGTTCATGGGACGGGTCTTTCGCGCGGATGAGTGCCAGCCGGGGCGTGACGCGGTTGTATTGCTCAGCTACAGCTTCTGGCAAAAGCAGTTCGCATCGGATCCGAATGTGCTGGGGCGGAAGATCCGGCTGGATGAGCGAGACTACGAAGTCATCGGCGTGATGCCGAAGGGGCTGGTGTACCCACCCTCGACGGATTTGTATCTGCCCCTGGCACTGACTCCGGCGCAACTGCACGATCGCGGCGACCACGAATATATGGTGGTGGGACGTCTGCGGCCGGGTGTGACGGCGCGTGAAGCCGATTCCGAATTGCACGGGATCGCGGCGCGACTGCAGAAGGAGTATCCGGCGACGAATCTGGGATGGTCGGTGAAGGTGCAGGCGCTGCTGGACAACATCAGCGGGGAGCTGACGCCTCTTTATATGCGGCTGATGATGGGCGGGACGCTGTTCGTGCTGCTGATCGTGTGCGCGAACGTGGCCAATCTGCAGTTTGCGCGCGGTGTGGCGCGGCGGCCGGAGATGGCGATGCGCACGGCTTTGGGTGCGCCGCGGAATCTGCTGCTGCGGCAGTTGCTGACGGAAAACGTGGTGCTGTCGGTAGCCGGGGCAGCCGCCGGGATGCTGCTGGCGTGGCTGGATCTGCATCTGTGTTTGATCGCCATGCCGGAGCGGGTGGCACGCTATGTGGCGGGCTGGTACACGATTCATCTGAATATGCGGGCGCTGATTTTCTCGGCGCTGCTCGCGGTGGCGGCGGGTGTCGTCTCCGGCCTGGCGCCGGCGCTGGAAGCGATGCGGGTGAATCTGGTGGAGCAGCTGAAGTCGGGCTCGCGCACCGAGACCGGCGGGAGCAAGAACCATCGGCTGCGGAACTTCTTCGCGACGGCGCAGATTGCGCTGGCGGTGGCGCTGGTGATTGGGGCGGCGCTGATGTGCAAGGGCATGTGGTCGACGCTGCAGTTTGGGAATGTATATCACCCCAAGCAGGTGCTGACCTTTGGCGTGACGCTGCCGGCGGTGCGCTATGGAGACGATGTTAAAAAGCAGGCGTGGTACCAGTCGAGCCTCGAGAAGATCCAGAGCCTGCCGGGTGTGAAGCGCGCGGCGGTGACGACCATGCTTCCCTACGGCCAGGGCGGCTGGACGGATGATTTCCGGATTGAGAATCGGCCGGTGACGCCGGGCAAGTTCGACAGCGCGGTGCGCGTGGCGATGAGCCAG
>DASZYN010000150.1:0-3710 GCA_035545435.1 Acidobacteriaceae bacterium
CCCTTGCCGCGGATGCGGAACTCCTGCCCGCTCTGCGCTCCCTCGGGAATCTTCAGCTTCACCGCGCCATCGAGCGTATCCAGATTGATCTCCGCGCCCAGGGCCGCCTGCGGAAACGAAATCGGAATCAGGCAGTGCAGATCGTTGCCGTCCCGTTCGAATACCTTGTGCGGCCGAACCCGCAGCACGATATAAAGATCGCCCCCCGGCCCGCCGAACCGCCCCGTGTCCCCTTCGCCCTGGTACCGGATCCGCGTCCCATCCTCAACTCCGGCAGGAATGCTGACTGCGATTTCGTGCTGTCGCTCCACGCGTCCTTCGCCCCGGCAGGTCGTGCACGGATCGCTGATCACCGTCCCCGAGCCGCTGCAATAACTGCACGTGCGCGCAATCGAGAAAAATCCCTGCTGATAACGAACCTGGCCGCGCCCCTGGCAATGGGGACAGGTTGCCGGCCCGCGCCCGCTCGCCGTGCCCGACCCGCGGCAATCCGCGCATGCCTCCATGCGCTGGATCGTGACCTTCGTCTCCTTCCCAAAGACCGCCTCTTCGAACTCGATCGTCAGGTCATAACGAATGTCGCGGCCCTTCTGTACCCGCGACTGCCCCCGCCGGTTTCCGCCCATGTTGAACATCTCGCCGAACAAATCGCCGAAGATGTCCCCAATATCCTGCCCGCCGAACGGATTCCCGTCGAATCCCCCCCCACCCACTCCCGCATGCCCGAAGCGGTCATAGGCCGCGCGCTTCTGCGGGTCGCTCAGCACCTGATACGCCTCGCTGCATTCCTTGAAGCGCTCCTCGGATTCCTTGTTCCCCGGATTGCGGTCGGGATGATGCTGCAGGGCCAGTTTGCGGTACGCGGCCTTGAGCTCCTGATCGGAGGCGCTGCGAGCCACGCCAAGAACTTCGTAATAGTCAGCTTTGATCACGTTTTCGGTTCTGCTCATGCTTCCTTCTGCTGTGAGTTGCTGGCCACCCGCACCAACGCCGGGCGCAGGAGCCGCTCGCGCATACGATAGCCGCGTCGCACTTCCTCGAATACCTGATGATCCGGCACGTCACTCCGCTCCACCATATCGAGCGCTTCATGCACCCGCGGATCGAACGTCGCCCCTACCGCCTCCACCGGCTGAATGTTCAGCGACCGCAGCGCCTCTTCCATCTGCTTCACGATCAGCTCCACCCCGGTGCGCAGCTGTTCCGCGGATCCGGTCGACTTCAGCGCCAGCTGGAAGTTATCCAGCACGGGCAGAAACTGCTCCACCGCATTCGAGACTGCATAGTCCCGAAACTCCGTCCGTTCCTTCGCTTCGCGCTTGCGCGCGTTGTCGAATTCCGCCTGCAGCCGCGCCAGCCGGTCGAAGAGCAGATCCCGCTCCGCCTTCAGCCGATCGTACTCTTCCTGCGGCACGTGCCCGGTCTCGACGGGCACCAGCGGCTCTTTCGTTTCCTCGTTGTCGGCGAACCCGGCGGCGACAGCTCCCTCGCCATTCGTGGCATCCTCGGCCGGAGCCCCTTCCATGTTTTCGGCAGTGTTCTTCTTCTCAACCATAATGCGTCGCATGATTCAAACTCGATTCGGATACGCAGCCGTCGATTGCTGGCGACTGCTAAGGGGAATTCCGCGCACGCGCGTGCGCGCTCAATGGGGCGGCTGCAGAATCCTGTCGGAAAGCTGTGCGATGTACGACACCGCGTTGATGGTTTCCTGGTAATGGATGCGCGTCGGGCCAATCACCGCCACCGTGCCAACATTCTCCGTCCCCAGCCGCGCCGTAGTGCCGATCAGGACAAAGTCGCGGAGCTCGGGAATCGCGTCCTCCAGGCCCACCACCACCCGCACCGTCCGCTGCCGCGCGTCCACATACGCATTCAGCAGCTCGATCAGCCGCTCCTTGGCCTCCAGCGCGTGCAGCATCGTGCGCAGCCGTTCGCGATCCGTCTCTCCGGACAGCAGGTTGGCCACGCCTTCCATAAAGATCATCGGCGCCAGACTCGTCTCCGCCGCCAGCGCTCCCTTCCGGTACAGCTCCTCCAGCGAGTGCATCAACCGGTCATACTCGCTGCGTTCCGCTTCCAGACGCCGCGCCATTTCGATCCGAATCCGCTCGATCGACCAGCCATAAAAATTCTCGTTCAGGTAGCGCGCGGCGCTCTCCAGCTCGCCAGCGTTCAGATCGTGGTCCAGCAGCAGCACCCGGTCCAGCACGCTGCCCGCTTTCGTGATCACCACCCCCAGCACCCGCCCGGCCGCCAGCCGCGAAAAATGGATGTGCTCCAGCGTATGCAGTTCCTGCGTCGAAGCCAGCGCTACTCCCAAACCGCTGGAGAGAAGCGCCAGCACATGCGACGTGCGCTCCAGATACTGCTCGCTCGTACCGATCCCCGCAAAATTTTCCTCGATCTGCTCCATCCGCTCCGGCGCCAGAATCGTTACCTGCGGCCCGGCCAGGTGCTCTACATAAAAACGAAATGCCTGTGCCGTCGGAATGCGTCCCGCCGACGTGTGCGGCTGATCCAGCAGCCCGGCGTCGCCCAGCGACACCATCACGTTTCGGATCGTCGCCGAGCTCATCCCGTCTTTATTGCCGAACAGGCGAGCCACTGCCTGCGACGCAACCGGTTCCCCGGTCGCGATATACGTCTCCACAATCGCCGTCAGAACCGACCGTTCGCGAGGACTCAATCGCAGTTCAGATGCCATAGCAGGATGCGCAAAATCACCCGCAAAGGGGTGAATCTCTCCTCTTTAGATTGTAGGTTTCGCTAAAACGCCGGTCAAGAAACGGAAATTATTGCAATATCAAGAGATAACGTCTGCCATCCCGGCCGAAGCGCGACCCACCTTGTCATCCCGACCGAAGCGAAGCGAAGCGGAGGGACTGCTTTCCTCCACGACACCGCCCCCACCCCTGTCATCCCGACCGGAGCGGATGCTCAGCAACACGCGAAGCGGAGGGACCTGCTTCCCCCAACACCACCACCCACCCACCTAACCTTGTCATCCCGACCGGAGCGCGAGGCGCAGCAACGCGCGAAGCGGAGGGACCTGCTTTCCCCCACCCTGTCATCCCCACAAGCGGAGGGACCTGCTTTTCAAGTTAGCTGTCCGCAACCGCCAATTACCACCGTACCGTCCCACCTCGCGAATTCCCTTGCACCTCAAAGTCCCACCACCTACCCTGAAGATACTGGGAGAAATATCTACCCACGAAAACGCTCGCCGATGAGGCGAGCCTTTTCCTTTGCAACCGCTCGGCCCAGGCCGATCTTGTAAGTGCTCTTTGACATCCTCGCAGCGGACGGGACCCACCCAAAGCCCAGTGCAATCCCAAGCCGGCTCGCTCCCGCACAGGGCTCGCCATGGGTCACATTCTCGGCCTCTTCGGTTACATACACGGCCGAGAGTGTTATACAAACGGCCGCTTCTGTTACACAAACGGCCGTTTCGAAGTATTCCGCTTTCAGCAAGATAGCCTTTGTCAAACTTGTAAACAATCGCAAGCAACGAAGAATCAATTACATGACTCAAGGCCCTCAAAAACTGTCTCGCGAACGGCACCTCACTGGGCCTTTAAGCTAACCGCTCTTTAGCTAACCGGATCTTAGCCGACCGGCCTTTAGCTGACCGGCTCTTAGCTCCACACCGCTCCATCAGTACTCGCCTGTCACCACGTTCTCGAGCGGCTCGCCCCGCAGATACCGCC
>DASZYN010000151.1:0-1996 GCA_035545435.1 Acidobacteriaceae bacterium
GTCAGCAGCTCCATGCGGATCAGTCCGGCCATGGCGCCGCCGATGAAGAAGAAGAACGTGATCGAGATCAGATACAGCATCGCGATCCGCTTGTGGTCGCCGGTCAGCAGCCAGCTCTTCAGACCGTATTCTTTATTCAGATACGAGACCTTCGGCAGTTTGGCTGTCGACTGGTCCGGCAGTGTAACGATTGTGCTCATGGCTTCACCGTCCCGGGTGGAAGCGCCGGAGCCGATGTCCCCGGCGGCGTAGCGCCAGTCTGAATGGGCTGGGCCGCGCTGTTGTCGATCGTCTGCTCGATCCGGTACTGCGAATTCAGCTGCCGGATGTACTCCACTAGATCAATCAGCCCTTCTTCGCTCACCTGCCCCTGATAGGTCGGCATGATGGGCGCGTACCCGGCCACTTCGTGCAGGGTCGGGTTCAGAATCGTGTCGCGCAGGAAGGCATCGTCCACCGTCGCAAACTGCCCATTCTTCAGCTGCAGGCGCGAACCGTAAATGTTGGCCAGATTCGGACCGTGCGCGTTCGGGCTGCTGTTGTGGCAGGAATTGCAGCCCAGGCTCGCGAACAGCCGTTCTCCGTTCTGCGCCAGAGACTGCCCGCTGGTCGATCCCGCTGCCCACGCCTGGTAGTCTTCCGGCGTCATCGCTGTCACTTCGCCGATCATCTGCGAGTGCAGTGTGCCGCAGTACTGCGTGCAGAAGATGTGATACGTCCCGGGTATGGTCGCTTCAAACCATTCCGTGTTGTAGCGTCCCGGAATGGCCTCGCGTTTCACGCGAAACGCCGGGATCGAGAAGCTGTGGAACACGTCCTGCGAGATCAGCGTGATCTGCACCGGCTTGTTAATCGGAATATGCAGGGCGTTGATTTCATGCTGCCCGCCTGGATGCTCCACCTTCCACATCCACTGCTTGCCCACCACATAAATGTTCATCGCATTCGGCGGCGGACTGTAGATCCGGTAATACAACAGCGCGCCCCACACGAAGCAGACCATGAACAGGATGAGGGGAATGATGGTCCAGGTCGCCTCCAGCAGCGTCGACCCTTCAATCGGCGTGGCAACGGGATGCAAATCGCGACGATAGCGGATGGAGAAGGTGACGACCAGGAGCGCGACGATTCCCAGTCCCACCACCGAGATCGAAACCAGAAAAAAGTAAAGCGCATCCATCTCCGCCGCTTTGCTCGAGGCTTCCGGCGGGAAGATCGCGAAATACGTAAGCCATTTAATTAAAAACTGCCAAAGTACCGGACTGATGAAATGCATCGTCTATCCGTTCACCCATTGCGTTTTCTGTTCGCGCGCCTGCCGTATATCGCGCCGGAAGTTCACCAGCATAAAAGTTCCCAGAGCCAGCACCGTCAGAATCCAGCCCAGCTGGAAGATGCGAATGTAAAGCAGCGTGTGCCGGTTGGCTGTCGGATCGTACTGATAGCAGTACGTCAGCAAGTTATCGACCAGGGATCCGATTTTGCCGTGCGAGGCCTCGACCAGCCCCAGCTGAATATCCTTCGGCGAAAACTCCACGCCCATGTAGTACTGCGCCAGCTTCCCTTCCGGCGTCACCAGCTCGATGGCGCTGGCATGCGCAAACTGCGTCATCTTGCCGTCGGGCCCCTGCATCGGCACATAGCCGAATCCCACCGCAGTCGCCAGAGCGCGAATCGCCGGCTCCTGTCCGGTGAGGAAATGCCAGCCGTTGTCGTCCTGCGGCCGGCCGAAGCGATTCATGTAGAACGCCTTCTCGCGTGCCGCGATCGCCGGGGTCTCCTTCGCATCGATGCTCACCAGAACCACGTCGTAGTCGCGGCTGGGATTGAACTTCAGCATCTCCAGCGCGCCCGTCAACCCATCGATCTCTTCCGGGCAAAGAATCTTGCACTCGTAGTAGACCAGCGACAGGATCACCGGCCGCTTTCCGAAGTAGTCGCCCAGATGAACGGCTTTGCCCGTCTCGTCGCGGAACTCCAGATTGAGCGGCAGCTG
>DASZYN010000152.1:0-2912 GCA_035545435.1 Acidobacteriaceae bacterium
AATCCTCGGAACCCTCTCCACACATCAGCCGTCTAAAATAGAGAAGAATGCTGCGCGCCTCCCTCATCGCCGGCCTGGTCGTCCTCCTGGCCCTTTCTCTCGCGGCCCAGCAGCAGGACAATTCCAGCCAGCAGCAGAATCCTCCCAGCCAGACCACCAAGCCCGCGCAGCAGAAAAAAGACCAGCCGAAGAAGAGCGCCGCCCAGGCGAATCCCTTCCCGCAGGCCCAGTCCGAAGCCGCTGCTCATCAGACCGAGCACCAACAAAACCCCGATGCCCCGGCGCCGCAGACCGCGCCGAAAGCCGATTCCTCAGGCAAGTCCGCCGATCAAAATCCCTTCCCCGAGGAACAATCCCAGAAGGCCGCTCACGAGGCTCAGCAGAATAAAACCACGCCGGATTCCGCGGAACCGCCGAGCGAGCCCAGTTACAGTTCCAGCCACGTCAAAGGCCTCGACATGCCGACGACGGACGAGCAGCCGCCGGGCAACCTGCCGCCCTCGCAGCTGCCCTACGATCCCAAACTCGCTCATAAAGACGCCAACATCGGCGACTGGTACATGGAGACCGGCAACTGGAAGGGCGCCTACGACCGCTTCCTCGAAGCGCATCAATCCGATCCTGGAAATGCCGAAGCCGTCTTTGGTCTGGCTGAGTCCGCGCATCATCTGCGCATGGATGACGTAGCCCTGCAAAACTACCGCCTCTACCTCAGCGCCCTGCCCAACGGTCCGCATGCCAAAGAGATCCACAAAGCGCTGAAGCAGATGGGCGCCGAACGGTAGCGGATTCCCCGGCCGTCAGAATCTTGTGGTGGTATAGTTCCCTCGAAACGCGTACGCCGTGCCCACGGCCATCCCATGCATGCCGTCCTGCAGCAGGTTTTCGACTCCTGGACTGCCGAACTCAACGGCAAGCCCTCCGACTGGTGCCAGATGCACCCGCGTCAGGATGACCGGCTCTGGTCCGCGCAGGAGCTGATCGAACATCTCGTCCTCACGTTCCGGAGCAGCAGCCGCGTTATTGCAAAGCGTCTGGAGCGCAGTCGTCCCACGAAGGATCGCAGCACCGCCGTTCAGTGGATGCTGCAGATCGTCGTTCTTTCCTTCGGCCACATGCCACGAGGCGCACCCGCTCCCAGCTTCGCGCGTCCCGATCAGCTCCACTGGCAGCCCATGAGTGGCGCCCAGCTCGTCGATGTCCTCCGCCTTGAGATCGACCAGATGGACGACCTGCTCGACCAGTGCCGCCAGCGCTTTGGGCTGCAGCGTGTCGCCGCCCATTTCGTCCTCGGCCCCTTGCGTCCCGACCAGTGGCGGCGGTTCCACGCGGTCCATCTACGTCACCACCTCGGCCAGCTCCACCGTCTGGAGCAATCCATCGGCCATCCGGCAGCACACGAAGCCCAGGCCTCCTGAGCCCGAAGCCAGCGCAGGATCGCCTGCTGCTGGCTATCGGCTGCTGGCTCGCTCAGTACTTCGACTTGAACGCGTACGTGACGCCCATCGTGAACTGGAACGAATTCCGTCGGGTGGGCGGTGCGGTCAACGGCGGATCGTTCAGGTAGCTGTCGAGGGTTCCCACGCTGAAGCCAAAATTCTTATACGTCGGGAAGGTCAACGTGTTCGTCTCCGTTGCCGAATATGCCCGCGGGTTGTTGTACGCCGGAATGAACGACAGCTCCTGCGCGTAGGTCACCAGCTTCAGCTTCAGAAGATAGTTCACAGAAAAAGTCGACCCGATCAGGTTTTGGTTCGCCTCCGTCGAGCCCGCGATGAACTGTTGCTTTTCATACTGCATCGTCGCCTTCAGATCGGCTTCCTGGATCGGAGTTTTCAAAAATGTCCAGCCCAGTCCTCCGCCATAGATCTGCTGCAGATCGAGATCCTGGCTGAAGTTGTGATCGAAAGCAGTCTGGGCCAGCGCAAACATCCTCGGCGAAAAATATTGGTCGCGCTCCGCGTCGAAGTGCAGGATCGACGATTTGGTCGTGGTGGCCGGCGTGAATACCCCGCCGCTGGTATAGCTGGGCTGCGTGATCTTGCCGAACGAAGCCGAAAAATCCGCCGACGTCCGGTTCCGCGGATCCAGCCAGGTCACCGTGGGAACCGTGCGCACCAGCCCCACACTGCCGGACACCGCATAGGAATTCTGTGTGGCGGTCACCAGCGTAGCGCCGGCCGTCGCCGCACCGTTCCAGCCTTCCAGGAAGCCTGGCTCGTGCCTCAGTTCCTTGTCCAGTTCAGGAGCACTAACGATCACCTGCGCGCTCTTCACCGGAATGGGCGCGATGGTCGCCCCATTTTCCGGATGCAGCGTCACCAAACCGTTCGCCACTTCCACCGTGCCTCTGGGAAACGCCTCGGCTGCATGTTTGTCGCGCTTTTTCATTTGCTTCCCCAGCACCGCAAACGCTTGCGACGTGTGCAGGGACTGGATTTTTTCCCAGTCGAGCTTGATATCCCCAAGCGCATCGCTGTGGAACGTAACGGTCCCGTTCGTTTCCTGCACCAGCGTGCCGTGCAGCGTATCGCCGTTGCTCAGCACGAGGGTATCCGGTTCCTTGCTCTTATCTGCGCCCTGCGCGCATAAAGTGAGCGGCACCGCGGCCAGCAACAACGAAAGAGCGAACGCGTAACAGCGGGGAAAAAGCGTACAACGCATGGACGAGAAGTCCTCCTCAAGAATATGAACCGGAAAATGACCGTTGGCTTTCTGCAATTCAAGATGCGGGGAGCGCGGCCTGGCGTTGCAGCCGCGCTGGACGCCACACCCGAATCTCCCTGACAATGAAACTATGCCGATTACCCGTGAACAGGCCCTGGACTACTTCCGCTCCGACGATCTGATCGGCCTGGGCATGGAAGCCGACGCCGTCCGCAAGCGTCTCCACCCGGAGGGCGTCGTTACGT
>DASZYN010000153.1:0-3662 GCA_035545435.1 Acidobacteriaceae bacterium
TTTTTCTATGCCCGACGAAAACGCCATCACCGTAGACATTTACGACCAGACCTACCGTCTGAACGGCAACGACCGCGATTATCTCGAGCGGCTGGCCGCCACCGTGGATGGAAAGATGAGGGCGGTTGCCTCGCAGGGCCGCTCGGTGGACTCGCTGCGCGTGGCTGTGCTGGCGGCGTTGAACCTGGCCGACGAACTGGCGCGGCTGGAAGAGCGGTATGCAGCGGTCACCAGCGCGGGCGATAGTGTGGCTTCGATCCGGAGCCGGGCGCATTCGCTGAGCGGGATGCTGGACGAGGTGCTCAGCGAGGAACGCAAGGCGGGCTGAGAGGCGCGAGTTCCAGGCAGGTGAATGCGGGCGAGGGGTCAACCTCCTCGCCCGTTCCGTTTCTACTTTTGGTCGACCAGCTTGCCTTCGATGTCCCGAACCTCGACAGGACCGAGTCCTGCCTCTTTGAGGCCGGGTTCGATTTTGGATCGGTCGCCCGCCGCCACGATCACCAGTTGGTCCGGGTGGAGATACTGCTGTGCGACGCGGTTGACATCCGCCTGCGTGACCGCTTCGTACTTCGAGGGCAGTTGCGCGTAGTAGTCCAGAGGCCGGTGGTAGAGGAAAATCTCGGTCATGGCGTTGGCGATGATCGACGTGGTCTGGAAGCGCCCCGGCAACGAGCGCATCGAAGCCTCTTTCGCGCCATCCAACTCCTCCGCCGTGGATGGGTTCGTGGGGAAGTTTCGGATTTCCGTCATTAAGTCTTTTGCCGCGGGCGGCGTCACGTCGGTACGCACCAGGCCGCCGGCATAGAATTGGCCGCCGTCCTGGTACGACGCAAATCGCGACGAAGCTCCATAGGTATAGCCATGCTTCTCGCGCAGGTCCATGTTGATGCGGCTGGCAAAGCTGCCGCCGAGGGTGTAATTCATCACGTTCAGGGCATTTTCATCCGGGGAACCCTCGGGGACGCCCAGCCCGAAAGCGAACAGCGCGGTCTGTGGAGCACCGGGCTTGTCGACGATCACAATGTGCGTCGGCTGCGGCGCTGGCGGAGCGGGAATGGCTGCGGACTTCACATTGCTCGCAGTCCATTTGCCGAAGTATTTCCGGGCCAACTCCTCGGCCTGGGCTCGCGTGAGGTCGCCGGCAAGAACCAGGGCGGCATCCTGCGGACCATAGTGATTCGCATAAAACCCGCTGATGTCGTCGGCCTTGATCGCGTTGACGCTCTCGGTTGTGCCAGTTGATGTGAGTCCGTAGGGGCTGTCCCCAAAGACCAGCTTCGGACCGACGCGGAAGGCCATGCTGGCGACGTTGTCGGACTGCTGTGCGATGCTGACCAGGCGCTGTTTGCGGTCGCGATCGATGTCGTCCGCGTGGAAGGCCGGATGTTCGGCGATATCCGCGAGCAGTTCCAGTCCGGCGTCGGCATGCCAGGTCAGGAGGCTCGTCGAGATTTGTGCCGAGTCCATTCCTGACTGCGCCGTGATCCTCGCCCCGATCTGTTCTTCGTCGGAAGAGAGCTTTTTGACGTCGCGCGAGGTGGTGGCGTCGCTCATGATTTCGGCGGTGAGCGAGGCGAGGCCGCTCTTGTCGAGCGGGTTGTTGGCGTTGCCGGCGCGCGAAACCAGGTCCGCGGTGATGACGGGGAGCGCGTGATCCTCGACGAGCAGGACCTTCAGGCCGTTGTCGAGGCTGAATTCCACCGGCACCGGCAGGTGCAGGGCTGGAGCGGGTCCCGCCTCGGGCTTGGTCTTCCGCCAGTCCTGCGCCTTCTCGAATTCCGGCGTGTAAGGATTGGTGATCTTCACGTTAGCGTCCGTGTCGGCCGGGCTGCGCGGCACGTCGTCCAGCACCTTTTTACCGGGCACGCAATAGACGACCACCGCGGAGTTCTTTGTGAGGTACTTGTTCGCCGCGGCTTTTGCGCTGGCCACCGTCACCGCTTCCGTCATGGCCACATCTTTGGGCAGGTAACCGGGATCGCCCAGGTACTGGTTGTACATATCGAGCGTGTCGGCCACGCCGCCGAAGCCACCCAGCCTCTGCAGGCCGCTGATCTTCTGGGTCAGGGTCAGAGACTTCGACGCTTCGACTTCCTCGGGTGCGGGACCTTCCTGCTGGAGCTTCGCCAGAATCGACCAGAAGGAGGCCTCGAGGTCTTCGAGCTTGACCCCTGGCTTGGCCGTGATGGAGCACTCGGTAATGCCGGTGAGCTTGAGGTTTTCACTGCCGCAACTGACGTCCTGCGCGGTCTGCGCCTTGTAGACGAGCGCATCGTCGAGGCGGCTGACCTTGGCCTCGCCAAAGGCGTACATGGCAGCGTGAAGGCTGTAGGAATCGGGACTGAATAATGGGGGCGTCAGCCACGCCACCGTGAACTGCGGCAGCTGCACGGTGTCGGTGACGGTAACGCGGCGCTGCGATGTGATCTTCGGCGTCGTCGCCGTCACGGGCGCGACCTTCGGGCCGGAGGGAATCGGTCCAAAGTATTTCGTCAGCAGAGTGTGGAGCTGTTCGGGATTGAAGTCGCCGGCGATGGCGATCGATGCGTTGTTGGGCGTGTAGAACTGCTGATGGAAGTCGCGGACGTCGGCGATGCGCGCCGATTCAATATCGGCGTGGCTGCCGATGACATTGCCGTAATAAGGATGTCCCTTGGGGAAGAGCGTGTGCATCACGGCTTCGTCTTCCACGTCGTAGGGACGGCCTTCGCCCTGACGCCGCTCGTTGCGGACCACGTCGCGCTGGTTGGTCAGCTTCTCGCGATCGAGACCTTCCATGAGAAAGCCCATCCGGTCGCTCTCGAGCCACAGCGCCAGTTCGAGCTGATTGCTGGGCATGGTCTCGAAGTAGTTTGTGCGATCGAAGCTGGTGGTGCCGTTCACGTCGGTCGCGCCGGCTGCCTGTACGTCGCGGATGTGGGCTTTCTCGCCGACGTGCTCGGAGCCCTCGAACATCATGTGCTCAAACAAGTGCGCGAAGCCCGTGCGCCCCGGACGCTCGTTGAGCGGGCCCACGTGATACCAGAGATCGACGGCCACCAGCGGCAGGCGATGATCCTCATGCGTGATCACGGTGAGCCCGTTGGGCAGCGTGTATTTCTTGTACTGAATCGTCGGCAGCTTGTGTGCTGTCTGGCCCAGGGCGGCAGCGGGAAAGGCGGAAATCAAAGCGAACAGGCAGATGAACGTGACACGAGCGGTTTTCAAGCAAGGCCCTCCAGTGTGACCCAACCAGCAGCAGTTCGAGTGGCAACTCGGGTACAGGCGATGGTAAATGGATTGGCTTGATTCCGGCGACCTTCAGGAGAGGCTGCGGCGACCTATCCGCGTGGCGGCCATTCGTCACTGGTTATGGAGGGTATCCTCGCGGCGTGCTATCGTTTTGCGGAATTCCACTGGAGAAACCCACCGATGAAGAAAGCGACTCTGCTGCTGCTCGTGAGCCTTGCGCTGCCTGCATTTGCGCAAAACCAAAAGCATCCCACCACGCTGAAAGGCATCCTGCTCGATCAACTCCATTCCACGCACGATCAGGCGCAATGGTTCGTTCCGGCGAAAGTGGCTGTGGCCGGGCTGACGGCGGAGCAGGCGAACTGGACCCCGGGAAAAGGTCAGCATTCGGTAGGCCAGCTTGCCTACCATCTGTGGTACTGGGACAACCG
>DASZYN010000154.1:0-3715 GCA_035545435.1 Acidobacteriaceae bacterium
GAAGAAACTTACGAAGTACTGGACGCCATCGAGCGCGAGCACTGGTCCGATCTGGCCGACGAGCTCGGCGACCTGCTGTTGCAGGTGCTGTTCTATGCCGAGATGGCCGAGGAGGCCGGGCACTTCGCCATCGAGGACGTGATCGCTAACCTCAATCGCAAACTGGTGCGCCGCCATCCCCACGTCTTCGGCGAAGAAGCCTCTGCTGCGGCAGGCAATCGCGCCCAAGGCCTCGAAACCAACGGCATCGGTGCTCGCGAGGTCCTTCGCAACTGGGAAGAGATCAAGAAACTCGAGAACAAATCCCGGCTCGAAGCCGCGGGCCGCCTCGACTCCGTCCCGCGCGCCATGCCGGCACTCAGCGAAGCAGGCAAAATCGGCTCAAAAGCCGCGAAGGTTGGCTTCGACTGGCCCGACATCCACGGTGTCATCGCCAAGCTCCATGAGGAGTGCGCCGAACTCGAAGCCGAAATCGCCGCCGGCGATCCGAAAGCCGCCGGCGAGGAAATGGGCGACCTGCTGTTCACCGTTGCCAATCTGGCACGTCATCTCAAAGTCGACCCTGAACTGGCACTGCGTGACGCCAACGCGAAATTCCGGCACAGGTTTGCGGGCATGGAAGCAGCGGCGGATCAGCCTCTCGAAAACCTGTCGGCGAAGGAACTGGAGAAGCTGTGGGAGCACAGCAAGGAGGCAGAGGGGCGCGCGTGAGGGCAGAAACACAGCAAGGTGCGATTCGAACCCCGGCCGGGACCGACATCGTCATCCGGCCTTGCCAGGGTCTCGACGACCTCGGCGCCTGCGTGGAATTGCAGGTCGAAACATGGGGCTACAACGACGGCGACGTCATTCCGCGGCGCATGTTCATCGTGGCGCAGCGGATCGGCGGTCAGGTGATCGGTGCATTTCACGGTGAGCAGATGGTAGGTTTCGCCATGTCTTTGCCCGGCGTGAAGCCCGGGAAAGAACCCGGAGACAATCCGTTCTCCTATCTTCATTCGCATATGCTCGCGGTGAAGGCGGAATTCCGCAACTTCGGCATCGGCCGTAAACTCAAGCTCTTTCAAAGAGATGAAGCGCTCTCCCGCGGCATCCGGCTCATGGAGTGGACCTTCGATCCACTCGAAATCAAAAACGCTTTCCTCAATATCCACAAGCTCGGCGTAATCGTTCGATCCTATACCCCAAATTTTTATGGTGTATCCTCATCTCGATTACAGGGTGGGCTTCCCACAGACCGGCTCCATGCGGAGTGGTGGCTGGATTCGGAACGTGTGAAGGCGATCCTCAACGGGTCCCCCTGCGCACGGCCGGAAATCCAGGAGACAATTGTGGTCCCGAAGGAAGTGTACGAGTGGAAAGCTTCTGCTACGGGTGTCTCCAAAGCCACCGCGCTGCAGGCAGAGAATCGCCAGCGCTTTCTGGATGCATTTGCTCGCGGTCTGGCGGTGGTGGGTTTCACAGTCGATCAGCACGGTAACGGCGCTTTCGAACTCGCAAGGCTGGAAAACTCCGGAGTTTTATGAGAATCGATGCCATCTTTTTGCGCGAACTACGCCTTCCCCTCGTTAAGCCATTTCAAACCAGTTTTGGAACCACAACCGAGCGGCGCATCCTGCTCGTGGAGCTCCGCGCCGAGGGACTGACCGGCTGGGGGGAGTGCGTTGCCGGAGAGCATCCCTTTTTCTCCGATGAGACCATCGACACGGCGTGGCTGGTCATCAACCAGGAGCTGGCGCCCGCGCTCGCTGCAGCTGATCCCGAGCACGGCGGCAAGTGCCCGAGCATCTTCCGCCAGGTCCGCGGCCATCGCATGGCCAAGGCCGCGCTCGAAAACGCGGTGTGGGACCTCGAAGCGCAGATGAAGCGTATTTCGCTGGCGAGCCTCCTCGGCGGCACGCGCGAAACCATCGACTGCGGCGTCTCCATCGGCATTCAGCCCACCCTCGAGCAGCAACTGGCTGAGGTCGAAAAGGAAGTCAACGCCGGATACCAGCGCATCAAGCTCAAGATCAAACCGGGCTGGGACGTGAAGGTCCTGGAAGCGGTGCGGAACCGCTGGCCCGAGATTCAGCTGAGCGTGGACGCCAACTCTGCCTATCGCCTCAATGACGCCGATCACATTGTCGGCTGGGATGAGTTCAACCTCCTTATGATCGAGCAGCCGCTCTGGGCCGACGATTTCTACTTCCACTCCATGCTGCAGAAGCGCCTCGAAACCCCGATCTGTCTCGACGAGTCGATCCGCAACCGTCGCGATGCGCTCGCCGCTATCGAGATGGAGTCGTGCCGCATCATCAACATCAAATGCGGCCGCGTGGGCGGGTTCAGCGAGGCCATCGCTGTTCACAACGCGGCGCAGGAGCGCGGCGTGCCCGTTTGGTGCGGTGGCATGCTGGAAACCGGCATTGGGCGCGCCCACAACATCGCGCTCTCCTCGCTCGATAACTTCTCTCTGCCCGGCGACGTCTCCGCGTCGAAGCGCTACTGGAAGGAAGACATCATCGAACCGGAAGTGGTCGTGTCGAAAACCGGCGAGATTGTTGTTCCGGAAACGCCCGGCCGCGGCTACGCAGTGCGTACCGATCTGGTCGAGAAGCTTACGGTGCGCAAAGAGGAGATTCGCGCGCTGGAGATGGTGGCCTGACGGTACGGCATAGCATTTAAGCGAAGAGGTGAGAAGAAGGGGAGCGGCGATGCTGCTCCCCTTTTTTGCCTCGCGGGATCGGAGCCATGCGAACCATCCCTTCTCGAAGTGATAGCTTGTTGCCATGAAAAAACTGGCGCTCCTGATGGTCGTTGTTTCCATAACCTGCGCTGCGGCATGCGCTCAGGATTCGGTACCCGGCACTCCAATGCAGGCGACTCCGCAGGACGGATACGCGGCGGCCCGCAGCCTCGAGCTCTATCGCGAGGGCAACGCCCGGATGCTGATGAATGACTACGGCCAGCTCGCCCGCTACCATGACGACGACGTGAAACTCGGCCCGCCGGCCCCCGGCGAAAAGCGCGTGATCTTCTTCGGCGACTCCATCACCGATGGCTGGAAACTCGACGAGTCCTTCCCCGGCAAGAACTATATCAACCGCGGCATCGGCGGACAGACCACGCCGCAAATGCTGGTCCGCTTTCGCGAAGATGTCATAAATCTCAAGCCGGCTGTCCTGGTCGTGCTCGCCGGCACCAACGACATCGCCGGCAATACGGGTGACGAAACGCTGGAACAAATCGAGGGCGATTACCAGACGATTGCCGAATTAGCGAAGGCCAACGGCATCCGCCTCATCTTCTCCTCGGTCATGCCCATCAACAACTACAACCAGCGCGCGATGTGGTTCTTCCTCCAGCGTTCGCCGGAGAAGATCCTCGCCCTCAATGCCTGGCTGAAGAAATACTGCGCTGACAATCGGCTCATTTACCTGGACTACTTCTCGGCAATGGTCGACGGCCGCGGCATGCTGAAGGCGGACCTGACCCAGGACGGGCTCCACCCGAATGCCGCCGGATTCGCGGTCATGGCGCCGCTGGCTGAGGCGGCGATCGAGCGTGCGGAGAAGTAGCGCTTCGAACCAGAAAGCTGGGAGGCGCTATCTGCTGCTGCCCTGCAGATCGTCCAGTGCCAGGTTCAGCTCCAGCACGTTGACGCGCGGCTCGCCGAGGAAGCCGAGCTGGCGGCCCTGGATGTGCGACTCGACAAGCGCCCGCACGGTGGCGT
>DASZYN010000155.1:0-3759 GCA_035545435.1 Acidobacteriaceae bacterium
GATTATCGCGACTGGCGGCGATGGCGGCAATACATTGAATGCCTTCAATCCTGCCAGCGTGCCGGCGGCGCCGACGATTGTGCCGGCTGCCGGTATCTTCCCCGGTATTCTCTACGCGGTTACGCTGTTTATCGGCTTTGAGAGCGCGGCGAGCCTGGGCGAGGAGACGCGCAATCCGCGCCGCTCGATTCCGCTGGCGGTGATTGGCACGGTGATTATCACGGGGGTGTTTTACCTGTTGATGGTCTACGCGTCCGATATCGGGTTTGGTCTGGGTCATGCGGATAAGTGGGCGACCGATCCGGCGCCGCTGGATACGCTGGCGACTCGCTATGTCGGTTCCTGGCTGGCGGTGCTGGTGGATATCGCGGTGCTGTTCGATGCCATTGTGGTGATGTCGGCTTTTATGGCGACGACTTCACGCGGTCTGTTCGCTCTGGCGCGTCATCATCTGCTGCCCGCGCCTCTGGCCGGCGTTTCTCAGCGTTTCCGCACGCCGCTGGGCGGTATCATCCTGGTCGGTATCGTTGCCGTGCTGGTGACGGTGGTGGTGCAATTGACTCAGTTGAGTTCTGCATCTGATGCTATTCCGGTCAATGTGTTGACCATCTTTAGCACCATGAGCACGATTGGCAGCCTGCTGATCGAGCTGATTTACATCGGCCTGTGTGTTGCCGCTGTCTTCCTGCTGATCAAAGAGCCGGGCAAGTGGTGGCGCTGGATCTTCCTGCTGGTGGCGGTGGTGACGCCTATTCTGGGCATCTACGGCAGTGTGGTGCCGTTCCCGCCGTTCCCGCAGAGCCTGGCCGTCTATATCGTGATCGCGGTTGTCGCGCTTTCGCTGATCTGGATGCTGGTCAATAAGTTCGCGTTCCCCGCTCGCCTGGGTACGGCCTCCGAGCCCCATCCCTGGGAGGCGGACGAGCTTGACGAGGTGACAAACTCGGCTGAATAAACGCCCGGCATTACACCGCCTTGAGGCGCTGCTCCAGGGACTATCAGACCCGCGAGCGCGTGCGAGCCTTGCCTCTCACGCCTTCGCTTCTGTAGCGACGGAGCAGCGCCTCTGTCGTCTTTTACCAGCGAATTACGCTGATACGCTAAATCGTGTTTGTACATTAAATCAGGTCTCTATTCGATACCATTGGGAATGCCACGGGAAGAGGCAAAGACTGGACGCGAGAAGGTGGAGCTGACCACCGGGACGTTCCCAACGGTATCTCTATTCAGGAAGGGATATTGGCAGAATAGTATGGCTGTTCCATCTGTTACTCATGCTCTGGAGCCGTTGACTCCCGAGGAGATTGCCAGGGCGGTGGCTCTGGTGAAGGCTGCTCCTCAGTATTCGGAGCATGTGCATTTTGTGCTGGTCAAGTTGCATGAGCCGCCTGTTTCTGCGGCGGTGGTGGCTGAGGAGCCTGGCGCTTTGGTGCCGCGCGAGGTATTTCTGTCGCTGCTGGAGAAGGTCAACGGCGAGGGCAAGGCTTACGAGGTGATCGTCAATCTCAGCGAGGAGAAGGTGGCTTCGTGGCAGCATATTCCAGGGGTGCAACCTTCGATTTTCTTTGACGAATTTTTCCCCTGTGAGGATGCGGTCAAGGCCCATCCCGACTTCCAGGCGGCGCTGGCCCGACGTGGCATTACCGATCTGACCCGCGTGCGCGTCGATCCCTGGTCCGCCGGCAATTATGGCCGCCCGGAGGAGGAGCAGCGCCGCATTTTGCGCACGACGGTCCATTACCAGCTGAATCCTGACGATCCAGAGGAAAATAGCTATGCCCATCCGGTGGCTGGCTTACATGCTGTGCTGGACACGAATACGATGGAAGTGGTCAGAATTGATGATTTCGGCGTGGTGCCGATTCCCCAGGGTAGCGCGAACTATCTGCCCAAAGATGTGGGAGCCTTGCGCACAGACCTCAAGCCGATCTCGATTACGCAGCCGGAGGGGCCGAGCTTTACCATTGAGGGCTACCGGGTTAAATGGCAGAAGTGGGATTTCCGCATCGGCTTTTCTCCCCGCGAGGGGCTGATTCTCCACAATCTCTACTACGATCATCGCCCGCTTTTTCGCTCTGTGCGCATCGCGGAGATGGTGGTGCCCTATGGCGATCCCAGCCTGGATCACTGCTTCCAGAACGCTTTCGACGTGGGCGAGTATGGCCTGGGCTGGCTGGCGAACAGCCTGGAACTGGGCTGTGACTGCCTGGGCGAGATCCGCTATTTTGACGCGCATATGACGGAGAATAACGGTTCGGTGCGCACGATCAAAAACGCGGTCTGCCTGCATGAAGAGGATGATGGTCTGCTCTGGAAGCATACCAATTTTCGCACCGGGCATGTCGAGGTGCGACGTTCGCGCCGGCTGGTGGTTTCGTTTATCGCCACGGTAGGCATTTATGAGTATGGCTTTTTCTGGTATCTGCGCCAGGATGGAAGCCTTGAGATGGATATCAAGCTGACCGGCATTATGAATATTGGCGCAGTTCCTCCAGGCGTGGAGCCGGAATACGGCGAACTGCTGACGACTGACGGTCTCTACGCTCCTGTCCATCAGCATACCTTCTGTTTCCGCCTGGAGCCGATGCTGGATGGTCTGCGCAACTCGATTGAGGAGCATGATACTGTCGCTGAAGCCCGCGCGACCCCTTACGGCAATGCCTTTAAGGTGGTGAAGCGCCAGTTGAGGACCGAGCAGGAGGCGCGGCGCGACTCCGCTCCCCAGCACGCGCGCACCTGGCGGATCTTTAACGCGCATCAACTCAACCCGGCTAATGGCAAGACGGTTGGCTATCAGCTCATTCCTCATACGCATGTTTTGCCTTTCGCCAGCTCTGATTCCAGCATTCTGCGCCGCGCCGGTTTCACGGCCCATCACCTCTGGGTTACGCCGTCCTCTTCCCGTGAGCAGTATCCCGCCGGTGATTATCCCAACCAGCACGCCGGTGGCGACGGTTTGCCGGCCTGGACGGCTGCCAATCGCAGTATCGAGGACACCATCCTGACGCTCTGGTATAACGTCAATGTGCAGCACAATCCGCGTCTCGAAGACTGGCCGGTGATGCCGGTTACGCACGCGGGCTTCCTGTTACGTCCCGCGAACTTCTTCGCCGCTAACCCGGCTCTGGACGTACCCCCGCCCACGGCTGCCCACGACTGCCACTGCGAGTAGGATTAGCAGTCATCCCGCAGGCGATCCTGCTGGGATGACTGCTATAGTAGCGGTGAATGGGCGGGACAGCGCGGGAGCGTGAGAAGGACTGCCGCTGGATGGTGGTTGTTTTTGCACGGGAGAAGCGGGCAATTGCTGATAAGAATTCCATTGCGTTCTTTACGAAAAAATGCTATGCTTACTTTGTTGAAAAAACAATCAATGCAAATATCGATTTCCCCTTTCTCCTGAGCCAGGCAACGCGACCGGGCAAAAGCGGACCAGCGCTGCCAGCCCTTTGCAGACAGAGGATAGGAACGGTTGGTGCGAGGATCTACCGCCTGGCTTTTTGCAGCGGGGACTCGGAGGATGGCTCGGCACATGCAGCGGTCTGATGTTGGATGGTATTGCTTTTAAAACGGTAAAAAGATGGAAAATCAGCAAGCAGTTACCTGGCGGGAACTTCGGGGCAAACTCACGGTGAATGTACGGGAAAGGCGGCGTCTGGCCGAGGCGGCAAGTGTGACGGTCGCGACGTTGCAGCGCTGGGTCAAGGAACATACGATGCCCCGCGAGGAGCACCTGGCCCATATGTTGTCCGCTCTGCC
>DASZYN010000156.1:0-1998 GCA_035545435.1 Acidobacteriaceae bacterium
GCCCAGTGGGAGCTCTCCCTCAATGAATTCGCCCATACGGTGGAAGCCGACATGGACGCCGGAGATGTGAGCAAGGTGCAAAAGAAACTCGACAGCGCCCGCGTTCGCCTGGCCCGAGAGTCGGGAAGCCCGACGGCAGGCAAGCCCGAGTAGCACGCAATGAAGCGATAAACTGCTCTCATGGCAGAGAGGGCGTTGCCGGCCGCGTGCGCGGTTCCTCAACATGGACCGTTGTCGCAGCGAGCATTCCCTGAGCCGGACCACCCGTACCGGACTCCGTTTCAGCGTGACGGCGGTCGCATCATCCACTCCAGGGCCTTCCGCAGGCTCGCCGGCAAGACCCAGGTCTTCACCCAGCGCGGCTCCGACCACTTCCGCAGCCGCCTGACTCACACCATGGAAGTCGCGCAGATCGCGCGCACCATCGCGCGAGCGCTCGGCCTCAATGAGGACCTCACCGAGGCCCTGGCTCTCGCCCACGACATCGGCCATCCCCCCTTTGGACACGCCGGCGAACGCGCCCTCGATGAAGCCCTGCAGCAGCACGGTCTGCGTTTCGACCACAACCTCCACGCGCTGCGTATCGTCGAGCATTTCGAGAACCGCCATCTCGACTTCCGAGGCCTCAATCTCACCCTCGCCGTGCGAGAGGGAATCGTGAAGCATTCCCGCGATTACGCCGCCACCGAGCATCCGGAGCTCGCCGAGTACTTCCTGGATCAGAAGCCTCCTCTGGAAGCCCAGCTGATCGACCTCGCCGACGAAATCGCTTACCTCACCGCTGACCTCGACGACGGCGTCGAGGCTGAAATCCTCACCTTGCCGCAGATTCGAGCTGGCGTTCAGCTCTTTGAAAGCCACTTCGCGCCCATCGCCCAGCAACACCCTGCCGCCCCGGTAAAACTCCTGATCCAGGAAACCCTGAAGCAGATGCTGAACGCCCTGGCCGACGACCTCGTCGCCACAATCCGGCGCCAGGTCGCCGAGAATGACCTGCTGGACCTGAACAGCGTCCGCAACGCGCCGCGCAGAGTTGCCACGTTTTCCACAGAAATGGAGCAGCTCCGCCGCCAGGCGAAGGACTTCCTGTACCAGAATCTCTACCTCTGCCCCGACCTGCGGCGCGCCCACACCCAGGCATCGAACGTCATTTCCGACCTGTTTGCCGTCTGGATGGCCGATCCGGCACTCTTGCCCGCCAACTATCTGAGCCAGATCGAAACCGAGAGCGCTCCCCGCGTGATTGCCGATTATCTTGCCGGCATGACTGATCACTTTGTGCTCGAGACGCATCGAAAGGTCAGGAAGACGGTGGTCGCAAGCCGGTCATAAACCCAGAGATGTCCTCGGCCCCATATCTGCTGTAGGTGGTCCGTCCGGCCGGCTTAGATGAAACTGCCGCTTCAGAAAGCGAGGAGAGGGCATGGCACTGCTCGTTGTGCATCCCTGGGCTCAGTTTTTCGCCGGAATGCTGATCGGGTGCTGGGTGGGAGCGGCAGTTGCCTGCGCGGGTTTGCTGCTCTTCATTGGCCGTAAGGTGCGCCAGCTCGAATCCATCAACTCCATCCTGCGCAAAAAACTCAAAGCGCGCGCGTCCCCGCTGTCTGTGAGCACCGGAGAAACGGCTCGCATGCTCGTGATGCCGCGTCCTGATTCCATCCCCAGGATGGAATCGCCGCTGGCACGCATCGCGCAGCTGAACTAAGCACGTCTGCGATAAGCTCCAGAAGTGAGACGAAAACTTCTTCTCTCCTGGAGCAGTGGCAAAGACAGTGCCTGGGCGCTTCACCGCCTGCAGCTGGACGGCAGTTTTGAAGTTGCCGGACTGCTGACCACTCTGAACGCCGCCTTCGATCGCGTGGCCATGCACAGCACCCGCCGCGCCCTCGTGGAAGCCCAGGCTGCCGCCGCGGGATTGCCGCTGTTCACCGTCCCCCTCCCGTGGCCCTGTTCCAACCAGCACTACGAATCCGCTATGCGAACCGCCTGCGACGCCGC
>DASZYN010000157.1:0-1995 GCA_035545435.1 Acidobacteriaceae bacterium
CACCGCGACGATGTCCCCGCATCGCAGCGAAGCGGGAGGCTGCCCTCGCATGTGGACAAAGATTCCGTCCGTCGAGTCCTGCAGGAAGAGAAGTGGCACTTCCGCCTGATAGAAAGTCACCTGAGCGCGAGCCAGATGGACGGGATATCCTCGCCTGGCTTCTTCAAATCGGAGCGTGTGCGCCTCGCGGACCGTGCGCAACGTGGGCAGCGCACTCGAGCCCCCCGCCGGCGTCCCCGCCACCAAAATCCCCAGCACCCAGGCGAAGACGAAAATTCCCCGCAGCCCGTTCGCACACGAGCGGCCCCCGCCACCTGACCTTGAGACGGCCTTCATTCTCCGCGCGCTCTGCAGCACGCCTTCGCGTGCTTGTCTGCAGCCTTTATCGGCTAAAGCCCTGCAGAGTATAGGACGTGCAGTCGCGGAGCAAACAAGGAAACACCGGCTCCCTCAACCGCCGCTGTGTCTTCCGTAACGGTACTTCCGATACGTCAGAAACAATGGCAGCGCATGTGGCGCCGCTACGCCGGGTGGCCCATGCCCGCAAGAACGCCGCGCATGTACGCGTAGCTCTTTGTGACCCCCGGCATCGGATCATCCCCGTGAATTTCGTATTCCAGATCGACGAAGCCCTGGTACTTCTGTGCAATCAGCGCCTCGAAGATGGCGCGGAACGGCATCTTTCCATCCCCAACCGCCACCTGGCTGTCCTTATCGTGAAAATCGGTCAGATCCTTCACGTGCATATTGAAGAGCCGCGCCCCGACCTTGTGGATCGCCTCCACCACATCGGTGCCCGCTCGCACGGTGTGTCCCACATCGATGCAGCAGCCGATGCGCGGATCCATCCCCTTGATGTCCTTCAGGATGTCCAGGGGCGAAGGCCACAGCTTGTCCTCCGGCCCGTGGTTGTGGATCGCCAGCCGCACATCGTATTCCTTCACGAATTTCTCGATGCGCGGCAGCGTCTCCGGCGTTGGATCGCCCGCGACGATCACCTTGATCCCGGCTCGCTTCACGTACTCGAACTTGCTCCGGATATCGTCTTCCGCCGCTTCCCGGAAGTAGATCGTCCCCGCCGCATGCAGATGGATGCCGTTGGCCGTGTAGTCCGACACCGCCTGGGCTTCGGCAGCCGGGTCCATCGGCAAATGATCCTTCGCGTCCTTCGCGTTCAGCTCCGTGAGCCGCAGCTCTTTCATGAAGCCGATCATCTTGTCGCGCGTGAAGTTGCGAAACGTGTAGCTGGCCAGCCCCAGCCGGATCGGCCCCGAAGACGATTCGCCTTGGGCGGGTGGCTCAGCGAGTGAAGAAACCGGAACCATGGCGGCGGCCGAGGCGAGCGCCCCCGACACAACGAAACTGCGACGCGAGATACCAGAGGTCATGGAATTGCCCCGTGCTGCTGAATTTTGCTTCTGATCCGTTCCCAAAGCCGCCCTACAAATGCGGCTCCCATCCCTTTTCGTATTCGCGACCCCAGCCCTTCATCGCTTCCGAGTCGCCGACGATCTTGCCGTCCGTGGGATCGAGCTTCAACTCGCGCTGCACCTCCCAGGCGACGTTCGAAAGCTGCAGCATGGTCACCGCGACATTGCCGATTTCAACCGGAGCGCGCAGCTTCTCGCCGTGCGTAACCCCCGCGATAAAGTTCGCGAAGTGGTCGTTGGTCATCGAGTCGCGACCGACCAGATCGGCCGACGACGTCGCAGCGTCCTTCTTCACGCGGAACTCATCCGTCTTGTGGCCGTTCAGGTCGTACACCTCATAGCCGTCGCGATCGACCAGAACTGACCCCGTCGTCCCCAGGATGGTGGAGCCCCGCTCGCGCCCATACACGCGCATGCCGTTGCAGCTTCGGCTGTCCCAGGCGATCAGCTTGTCGCCGTATTCGAAGTTGGTCACCAGCGTGTCGTAGAACTGCCAGTCATCCTTATAGGCGTAGCGGCCACCCGCGGCCGTGATTCGGTTCGGATAGTCAACGCCCAGCGCCCA
>DASZYN010000158.1:0-8768 GCA_035545435.1 Acidobacteriaceae bacterium
CTCGGCATGAGCGGACTCGGCGAAACCAAAGCGGCGCACGAAGGGAAGCGATCCGGCAAGTGCGGAAACAGCGGCCAGAAAGCCGCGGCGCGTGAGAGAGTACATGTCCTTCCTTTGGCGGCGACCGCAACAGCCTATTCATGGACGCTTCGGCTCGGCAACCACGGTCGGCCGGTCATCCAGTGAGTCTGGCGTCCGCTCGTCGAGCATAGAGGATTACCGGCTGGCGTGCCTCCAGTTTGATTTGAGCGGATCCATTCTCCCAGCGGATCGCCGACTCCTCCCGTCGATCAGGATAAAGCATTGCGGCCGCCACCTCCGCTCGTTTCCAGCCCGAGGGCACCGGCACAGCTACCGTACGTGGAGTCACCGAATAACACGCAATCTTCCCCTCTCCCAACGGACAATACACGGCGTCGTCGTGCAGGATTTCTCTGTCCCCCACGGCAATGCGGAGAGTTTTCGCAACAGGATTGCTCTCAATCAAAACGTCGCCATCGAAATGAATCCGCGTTTCATCGCCGGTGCGCTCGAAGTCCCGCACCGAACGGCCGCGCAGAACGAAGAATGGCACCATGTCGAGATAAAAGGCATCGAGGAACTCGGCCGGATCGGTATCTGCACGAAGAATGCTGTGGGCGCAGGCGCCGTAGAATCGCCGATGGATCCGCACCGTGGCAGCATCGCCGCGCGCGCCGGCGCCAGAGAGACCCCACACCGCGCTGTTTCCGTAAATCAGAGGGACCAGCGGGATGGCTGTTCCGCCGAACGGACACGGCGCCGGTCCGGTGAGATACCAGAAGCAGCTGATGTGACCGATCATGGGATAGCGCAACGCCTCCGAGCTGACGTCGACACCGTGCTGGGCAAAATCCTGCAGGACCTTGTAACGTCCATCGATCAGATTGCGAACCCCGCTCGCCGGATGCTGCGGGTCCCAGTCATTGCGAATGGAATAGTAGGAGAGGACGTCGACGTGCGTGGTGTGCCGCAGCCGATAGCGTTCGCACGTGTAGCGAATGCGCTCCGGTCCGGGCCCCTCCATATATTTTGCGAGACCCAGAATGTAAGACTGTTCTCCGGTCCACGCGCGGCTCTTCCACAGTTGTCCATCGGGTCGACGCGCGATGATCGCTTCGTTCCACGCGGGACTGCTGCGATACGCGTCGTCGTAGTTGTCGGAGAGCGTGATGGTGGCGTTGAGCGCTTCACCCTGCTCCATGAGCCGCATCATGCCGTCATATCCCCCGATGCGCTCGTTGACGACATTCACCGCTGGATATCCGGTATCTTTCCCGCGGAATTGCCAGCCCCAGAGATGCACCACCTGCGGTGAGCGATCGATGAGAGCCGAGACGCGACGCACGATTTCGTGGCACTGCTCGAAGGTAGCCGAAGGCGCGGGGAAAAGCGGTTCGTCGCAGCGGATGCCGTAGACATATTTGTCATCGTAAAAATGCGTCGGGATCGCAGGCAGACGGCTGCGGACCAATTGACCGGCAGCGATCCACGCCTTGGCCGGATCGCCTGTGACGGGAAGGAAATCGAGCCGGCAGGAAGATTTCTGATCGACCAGGAGATTCGGCGTGTTCTGATTGCCGCAGTTGAGCGGGGCGCCGTGCTCAAGGTTCAGGTCGTAGCAGGCGCTGCCATTAACGCGATGGACCTTGATCGTGCCCATCGCCGCGCGCCGGCTGCCGGCATCTCCAGTCACAGCCAGCGTGGTCCCATCCATATAAGAAGTGGTTTCCTGCACGCACAGGGCTCGTGCCGTGCCGGTCATGACCACGGGCAGCGTGCCCAGCACTTTACCCCAGAATCGGTTGGGCGGAAGACTGCCAGGTTTCGCCTGTGCCAGCATGGCCAGGCTCCCGCCCTCATCGCCATGCGCGAGCCATGCGCCTTCGTCCGATTCCCGCACGGTCACGAGCCCGGGCAGCGCGACGTCAACCAACTGAAAGGGCGCGCTCTCTTCGATCGCATCCATTTCAACGAACAAAGTAGGCCCATCGATCCTGTAATGCAGAGTGAAATGCGCAGCGGGACTACCCCCGAACAGAGGCGCAAAGCGGAAAGACACCGAGCTATGGGTCGCGTGATGGTTTTCAGGCGTCAGCGGCAAGGTCTGAAAACTCCACGGCTCCGTGCGGCAGAGTGTGACGGCGACAGGCGCCCCGAAGGTTTCGCCCCAGAGTTCGGCGTTGTTGGACGATAAGCGATATTTCCAGGGCAGGCCGCTCGCGGCATCGAGCGTCACCTCAAGTTGCGAACTGCTCAGAACCAGCGGGTGTTCGGGTGCATGGCGCTCGCCGTCGGCGATCTGTTCCTGGGCCTCACCGTTCGGCGTCAGCCAGCCGGCTCCGGCCGCCGCAGCTCCGGCTGCGCTCCACTGAAGAAAATGACGGCGGCTGAAGCGTTCGGGGTCGCACTGCATTTCTCACTCCTCGCGGGGCAGCTGTTCACTGCGTGTTGTGGATTGACGTTGGCGCGACTTTGCCAGGTGCCGAAACCTGGCAACACGCCCAATTTTTTAACGTGCCGGGAAAAAGCTGTGCCGCGGCGTCGTAACCGCGGCACAGGGAGGCATCAAAATGTGATCTTCGCCCCGAACTGAAGCTCGCGCGGCGTACTGGAAAGACCGTTGGCCAGTCCAGCGGAACTGTTGCCGATCGTCGTGCCCGGGCTTCCGATGATTTGAGCGTTGTACAGATTGAACGATTCGGCCCGTAACTCGAGACTGACATTCTCGTAGAGCGGAGTCTGCTTGACCAGGGACAAGTCAAGATCGTTGTAGAACGGGATGCGGAATGGCATCTTGCCCATATCTCCGAACGAGCCGGAAGGGATCGAGAAGGCGGATGGATTGTATTCGCAGAACCCAGTGGGTCCACGCTTGCCGATCGGTGTTGAGCCGCAACTGCCATGGTTCGGATCGCCGATCACGTTGGGACGCGAATAACTGGTCACCGATCCGTTGTCGCCGGAGATATTCGCCACGTCTCCCCCAACGTTGAGGTTGTAAGGTTGGCCGGAATGCATCAGCACCAGGTAATTCGTGGTCCAGCCTCCCAGTACGTACGAGAGTGGGCCGCTCTGTAGCCAGCGTTGCTGCTTTCCGAACGGCAGGGCGTACACCGTACTCCAGCTCAGCGTATTGCGGACGTCATAGGAGGAGATTCCATAGGCGTTGCGTGGCAGAAAGAAGCTCTGCACCACTGACCCGCCTCCGGTGCCGTTCTCCGCACTGAACCAGCCGCTGCTGTTGTCCAGAGACTTGCCCCATGTGTAAGACAGGATCGTGTTCAGAGAGTTCGAGAACCTCTTCTGAAACTGCGCCAGCAGTGCGTTGTAATTCGCATAACCTGTATCTTCCGAGTAGTGCCATCCTGGCGCGGCCCAGGGCATGGCCTTCAGGCTATCGATCGTGGTAAGTGGCGTGCCGGCCGGCGACGCATGCTGCGCGGCATTAGCGAACCCGGTGAAGTCCAGACGCGTGCTCTTCGATCCCGCGTATCCAATCGTGAGCAGCGTTGTTGGCGCCAGTTGCTGCTGCACCTGCAGGTTATATTCCACAGCGCGCTGGTCCTTATAGCCGGGCTCGTTCACGTAACCTCCGCCGGTCGTCAGCCACGGGCTCGATGCAATGACGGGATTGGGGAAATTCCCCTCGAGACTGGTGATTTGCGTCAGCGGATTCCCCGGACCTCCTTCCCAAACTCCTCCCTGGGAGAAGTTAACCTGCTGGCTCGAGATGCCGGTGGTCCAGGGCCAGGTCGGGCCTTCAATCGTGTTTTGCACCCACTGGCTGCGGCCCGTGATGGTGTCGAAGAAGATCCCGGCGCCGCCATTCACCACGGTACCGTTGCGCACCTGCCACGCGAATCCGAGACGCGGCCCAAAATTGTCCTTGATGGGCGGCCCGACCTGTTCGGCGCCGTTCGCAAAGACGATGTGGTCGCTGTAGGGAACGCTGGCGAGCCCGCCCGGAATGCACGGGTTCACAAAAGTCGATCCGCAGGCGGCGACATTGCGTTGAATAATATATTTCTGGTTGAAAATATCCAGCCCATTCGCCAGCCGATTGTTGAGCATATGGATCGCCGGCAGATAGTCGTAGCGCAGACCATAATTCACAGTCAGCTTCGGATTGACCCGCCATGAATCCTGCACATAACCCGACCAAAGACTCATGCTGAAGTAGTCCTCGGAGAAATCGGGCTGCTGCGCCGTGAACGTAGCCGGCAGTCCCAGCAAAGCCGAAGCCAGCGAGTTCCCGGTTTTGGATGCGTTCACATTGCTCGTGGTGGAGTCGCTGAAGGTGAACTGCTGGTAGAGATTGCGCTGCAGCCGATTCTGGTAGAGATAGTCCACGCCCGCCTTGATGGTGTGAGCTCCCTTGATCCAGGTAACACTGCCGCCGGCGCTGACCACCGGATTGCCGCGATCGCGCGTGCCATCGTTCCCGGCATTCGACGTGTCATACGGTCCGGCCAGATTGATATACATACCGCTGTACTGGCTCAGGTTGGTAAAGCCTGCCGAGCTGGCTGCGGCGTAGCCGCCCGGCGCCGCGGCCTGCCGGAACTTGTAGGGCTTCAGCATCGCGCCCCCACGTACATCCAGAATCAGGCCGGGCGAGAAAACATGCGTGTAACCGCCGCCGAAATTGTAGGCGTGATAATGCGAGACATTTGCATCCACCGTTCCATTCACGGGCGATGTGTCGTAGGCCCACATCTGGCTGATGCGGCCAAAGCCGAAATTCTTGTCATTCTTATGAAAATCGACCCTGACCTGATAACTATCGGTGTTATCGATATTCGAGCGATTCTCGATGTAGTTATATCCGGAAGCTTCATTGGCCTGCGCGTTGGGAGGCAGGTAGTAGGCTTTCAGGTAGCTGGCCATCGTCCCGTTAATCAGCCCCGCAGGGATCTTCAAACAGGGCGTCCCGCCCGTTTGCGTGCCGTCGCTGTTCGGAGTAATCGGGTTTCCCGATACATCGCAGAGGAAGGGCTGGACCGTGCATTTGCTGCCGGTGCACGCGGTCGACCATGGATTGTAGATGGGGTGCTGGTAATACGAATACGAGCTGTTGGAGAAGTCTCCGCTCAGCTCCTGCGACGTCGGAAGAAGCTGTTGCGAGAGCCCCGGTTTGCTGTAACGCCATCCCTGGTAGGCGCCGTAGAAAAACATCCGGTTCGGCCACATCGGCCCGCCCAGCGCACCTCCGAATTCGTTCTGCACATAGTGTCCAGGGGGGGCAGGTGTCGTGCTTGAGGCTCCCGGGGCGCACCTTCCAACCGAACAAAAGTCGCTGAACGTATTGCGGGCGTCGAAAAGGTTGTTGCGATCGAACTCCCATACCGAGCCATGGAAGGAGTTCGTCCCCGATTTGGAGAGCATGTTCACCACACCTCCGGTGACCACGCCGTACTGAGCATCGTCGATATGAGACGCGACCTTGAACTCCTGCATGGCATCGATGATGGGTAGGAACCCGTAGATCGCGCCCCGCAGGTCGGTATTCACGATGCCATCCATCAGGTAATACGTCTCGCGGTTCTGTTGCCCGAAGAACGACGGCTTGTAGAAGTTAGTTCCCGGAATTGCGGTAATGCCGGCGTCGGTCGTGCTGATTCCCGATCCCTGCGCCGTCGAAACCGGATTCACACCGGGCGAGAGGATGAGCAGCGAAGTGAAGTTCAGTCCGTTCAAAGGAAGCTGCTGGATTTCCTTTGTCTCAATGACGCTCCCCAACTCGGACGACGACTTCTCCAGCATCACGTCTTCCGTCGAGGCATTTACGTTGACCGTCTCCTGGGCAGAGCCCACCGTCAGCGTTTCGTTTTCGGTCAGGATTTGGCCTACCACCAGCGGGAACGGTGGCAGGGCGACCTTCTTGAATCCCTGCATCGCGACCGTCATCGTGTATTGCCCCGGCGTGACATCCACGAAGGCGAAATATCCGCTGCTGTTGGCCGTTGTGTGCCGCGATACCCCGGTGCCCACGCTCGTGAGCGTCACATTCGCACCCGGCACGATGCTCCCCGTCGAATCGCTGATGGTTCCGTGAACCTCGCCCGTCGACTGCTGAGCCTGAAGAGACGCCGCGAACAGCGCGAGTCCCACCAGCCCACACACCATTGCAAGTATCCGGATGCGCATCCGCTCCTCCTTAAGCTGTAACCGCTTTCTTTTTGAATGGCCCTGGGGGGCAGCTCCGCTTTGATCGGGAGCAACACGGAGGTTAGGTTCTGCCAGGAAGACCTGTCAATCAAAAATGAAATGATCGTCCCAATATGTGAGACGACAACAGCGGCCGGTTCACGCGCACCCGCGCCCGTTCAATCGCCCGAAAGGCCGTAGGGCGGCTCCATCTGCGCAGAGATCAATGGGAATGGCTGCTGGTTTTAGCTGGACTCTTTGTACCCAAGAGAGGCCGAGATTCGGCTCCCCGCCCGCTGCACATGTTGTGCGATCGCTGGGATGCGGGCCCGCGCCATGCGCGAGACCGGCCCCGACACGCTCACTGCGGCAGCCACGTATCCGGAACAGTCCAGGATGGGAGCGGCGATGCAGCGCGCCCCCTCCACGACCTCCTCGTTGTCGATGGCGTAGCCACGGCTCTGGATCCGCCCCAGTTCCGCGATCAGCTCCACGGGACGGCTGATACTGCGCGGGGTGAGTTTTTCGAATCTCGTCGCGGCCATCAGTTCATCGCGCACCGCCGACGGCTGGCCGGCGAGGATCACTTTTCCCAGCGCCGTGCAGTACAGCGGTCGCCGCAGGCCGGCTTTCGATACAAGCCGGAAACTGTGCGGGCTCTCCAGCACGGAAAGATAAAGAACCTCTTTCCCGTCGAGCACTCCCAGATTGACTGTCTCTCCGGTTTGACGCCACAGCTCTTCCAGGATGGGCTGACTCACTCTGCAGATGGTGCCCTGATAGGTGCTCCCGGCGCCCAAATGTACCAGGCGTGGTCCAAGCAGATAGGCGCCCGCCCCATCCCGGACCACATACCCCGCACCTTCCAGATGGGAGAGAAACCGCCACGCCGTGCTCTTGTTCAGCTTTGTGAGCTGTGCAATGGAGCGAAGCTGCAGTCCGCCCGGCGTTCGATCCAGAAGATCGAAGATGGTCAGTACCTTAGTGAGAACCCCAACCGGGGCCGTGCCTGACTTCCGTGGTTTCATTGTGAAGACAAATTGTGGAGTCTCAATTTCATGCTACCGCTCGGTACAAGCAGGTGTTCCCGGGGCGAATGCCATTTCAGTGTACGTTCGGATGAGCGGAGGGCGGCCGTTCTCCTGAGTTCGTAGCCTGGATCGTTTTCGATATTGAGATATTACATTTTGCTCCGCTTGGCGCGATATCTGGTTTTCGAGCGTCCATCATCCTTTAACTGTTGCCGATGACGGAGAGGCTCCTCGATCGAATGCAACCTGCCGCGTGGCGCGAGTCAGGTCGCCGCCGTCGAGGATGATCCCACCGCTCTGTGCGCCCTCTACCAGCAGAAAAGTTCCCGTTTTCACGAGAAGCCGCGGTGCGGTCATCAGGACCGACTGCGTGTCCGCGAACCGGATGGCGGATTCGGCGTCGGGATCGGCCGTGACCGCAAGACCCGCGATCGAGACATCCTCCACGCGATCCAGGATCAATGCAGGACGGAGATCCGGCGTCTGCGTCTCAAATCGGATATTGTTCAGCGTCAGCGCCCGCGCATTGCGGGCATACAGTCCATAGGCAGGCATAGGCCCGAGCATGAAATATTCGCCGGCGATCTGCGCCAGGTCGCGGCGCGCTGTATCTTCCACCGTACCTCCGCCGCCGAATGTCAGGTGAATGTTCTCGAACGAAATCTTTTCCAGAACAGCATCTCCTACGCAGTTCAGCGTAATGCAGGAATGCAGTTCACCTGGCCGATAAGCGCTTGGAAACGGCATCCCGGGCAGTTGCGGGGGATTCGTCGTCACCGTCCCGTGAATGTTGCTGAAGGAGATATTCCTCGCGACCGCTGGCTCGTTGTTTTCCGCCGGCACGGCTTCCACCGGCGATGGGCCGCTGCCTGGCCGGCGCGGCTCTCGGGGCCCGATGCTGATGCAGATCGGACCCGTCACTTCGTCCAGAACCAGATTCGAAAACGACATGTTCTCGAAGCGCGAACCGGGAACCCCGTGAAACTTGATGGGGCATCCGAAGACCTGGTACAGAACACAGTTGGAAACGGTGATGTCCCGTGCGACACCACCGCCGAAGCGGAAGCACGACCAGCGCGTGCTGAAGGTCGAATTCGTGATCGTCACATACCTGCAGCTGCCAAATAGTGCACACGCGTCATCCTGGGAAAGCACGGTGCAGTCGCTCACCGTAACGTACTGGCAACTGATGAAGTGGAATCCGTCGTTGTTCCCGTTCACACGGTTGTAGATGTAGATGCCGTTCATGTGCACGCGCCGCGACTGGATGACGCGCACGCTGTGATAGGCACTGTTCACCAGGTCAATGTCGCGTATGCGGACGTTTTCGCAGCGGTAGAGGAGCAGATGATAAGGGCGGTCACGCCCGCCCAGTCCGCTCGGCGGAGTCGCACCGCGCACCGCAGCATGAAACTGGATGCCCTGGCCATCGATCGTTCCGGGCCCCTCGATGGTCACGTTGGACGCATTCACGGCATAGAGGAGCGCCCAGTTACCGTCTTCAAGCGTGGAGTCGCCGCTGAGCGGGATGGCGTCGACCGCGTGGTAGTCGTGGCCGTTCGCGCTGCC
>DASZYN010000159.1:0-3792 GCA_035545435.1 Acidobacteriaceae bacterium
CTGATTTTGCTCGATGAAATGGGTCGCGGGACCTCGACCTTCGACGGCCTCGCGCTTGCCTGGGCCACGCTGGAGTTCCTCCAGCGCCATATTGGCGCCCGCGCCCTTTTTGCCACCCACTATCACGAGCTCACCCTGCTCGCCGACGAGTTTCCCAGATTAAAAAACCTGCATGTCGAAGTCAGAGAAACCCCTCAGGGCATCGTTTTTTTGCATCGGATAGAACAGGGGCCTGCGAATCGGAGTTACGGAATCGACGTCGCGCGCCTGGCCGGATTGCCCCCGGCCGTTATACAGCGCGCCCGTCAGGTGTTGAAGCAGCACGAGCGCTCGGAGCGGCATAATGTTGCCGTAGAGACCGAGCCTTCGCTGCAACTCACCATGTTCACTCCGCTTTCGCAGCGCATCCTCGATCGTCTGGCGGAGACCGACATCGATACGCTTACGCCTTTGAAGGCGCTGAATCTTCTGGAAGAACTGAAAGCCGAAATCGGGGATACGAAAGCTAGCGCACGCTGAAGCGTACCGACCCAATGAGGCAACGGCCCACAGCAGTTACAAATTCCGGCCCCAATGCGCCCTCCCCCAATGGCCGCCGCATCGCCCGTGTCTTTATGCCACGACGACGCAACGTTCAACTCGGCGAGCAGGCTGGCCAGATCCTCATCGCTGGTCTGGGCGGCGTCTCGCTCTCCGCCGAAGAGCGTGCCTGGCTGGAGCGCATCCGTCCCGGCGGCATCATCCTCTTCCGCCGCAATATCGAAAGCGCCGCCCAGGTCGCCTCGCTGCTGCGTGATGCCGGCGAACACAGCGCCACGCCGCTCTTCCGCTGCATCGATCTCGAGGGCGGACTCGTCGACCGCGCCCGCGATCTCATCTACCCCATGCCCTCGCCCGCCGCCGTCTTCGCAACCGGCAAGCGCAATCTTTATCGCCAGCACGGCTGGCTCATCGCCCGCGAAGCGCGCGCTTTGGGCTGCAACGCCGTCTTCGCTCCCGTCCTCGACCTCGCTCTGCCTGAGTCCGCCTCGGTTCTGCGCACCCGCGCCGTCTCCGCCGAACCTGGCCGCGTTATTGATTACGCTCGCGGCTTCCTGGCCGGCATGAAGAACGAAAATGTCCTCGCCTGTGGCAAGCATTTTCCTGGACTCGGCGCCGGCCGGGTCGACTCGCACCAGTCGATGCCCGTCATCCATCGCCAGACGCGCCAGATGTGGCGCACCGACCTCGCCCCGTGGCTGGCCCTCGCGTCTCATTTGCCCTTTGCTATGGTCGCCCACGCGTCGTATCCGTGGCCCGGCCGCGATTCCGTCCCCGCCACTGTCTCCCGCTACTGGGTCACCAACGTCCTCCGCCGCCAGATCCGCTTCAAAGGCATCATTCTCTCCGACGACATGGAGATGGGGGGCATCCTCTCGCAGATGTCCATCGAGGAAGCCGTCATCCAGGCGCTGCTCGCCGGCATCCAGATGATCGAAATCTGTCGCGATCCCGCGCTCATCCAGCGGGCTTACGAAGCCATCCTGAAAGAAGGCGAGCGCTCCCGCGCCTTCCGTGACGTGGTCGCCAGCGCGTGGCGCAAAATCTACCGCTCCAAGAAAAGCTGGCTCCATCCCACCCGCCGCCAGAACCTTTCCGACACCCGTCTCAACCGGCTCTGCGACGACGTGAAGGAGTTCGCTGCCCTTGTCGGTGAGACTCCGGCGACTTCGGCGCCCGATCCTGAGCGCTGGAAGGGTCTGCAGAAAGAATGAAGATCAGGCTTGCCGGGATGCCTGCCAGATAGCTATGCTGTATAGCAGGGGTTGAAACGATGCCAAAACTCGCCAAAGCCCGAGTGTTCATGAGCGGCCGAAGTCAGCACGTCACCATCCCAGCCGAGTTTCGTTTCGTCACCGAGGAAGTCTTCGTACGCCGCGATCCTCGCAGTGGCGACCTGATTCTTTCTCCCGCGCCCCGTAGCTGGAACCAGATTTTCGCAGCCCTCGATGCCGCTGGATTCCCCGAGGACTTTATGAATGAGCGGAATCAGGGTGAACCAGAGCAGCGCGAGTTACCGTGACACTCTACCTGCTCGATACCAATATGGTCAGTTACATACTCAAGGGGAAGTCGCCGGCAGCTCGCAGCCGCCTTGAGAAACTTCGTATCCAAAAACAGCAGGAAGCCGCAATCTCCACGATCACGGTGAGTGAAATTCTTTATGGCCTGGAACGTATTGGTGCCGGAGCCCAGCGCCGCCGAGCTCTCGACCTGTTCTTTGCCAGCATCAGGATTTGCCAGTGGGATCAGGCCGCCGCCGAAGCTTATGCGCGGCTTCGAGTTCGCCAGGAACTGCTCGGCAGGCCGCTGGGTCCCTATGATATGCAAATTGCCTCGCACGCTCTTGCCCTGGGAGCAACTCTTGTAACGCACGACAAGGCCTTCCGCCACGTCACTGGCCTGGCAGTTGAAGATTGGGCCTCTGACGTCTGAACGCACTCTGCGATTTCGAAACGATGGAACCAATTTGAAGGCCCCGGCTCTCCTTATCGGAAAACCGGGGCCGTGATCAACAAGCAGACCTGTAAGCCGGATTCTGTCGAGGACGGCCATTCCTCTGGGCGACGCATTACTGCGGCGCTCGTGTATAGCGACCTACCCGGAACTTTCATCCCTTGCAGGATGCCCCGTTCGGGGCTGCCGCGCCGGGCCGGCGCGTGCCGGCATTGCTGCCGGACTCGTTCCCTATTTGGTCTTGCTCCGTGTGGGGTTTACCCTGCCTCCGTCGTTACCGCCGGAGCGGTGCGCTCTTACCGCACCTTTTCACCCTTACCCTGACCTCTTGCGAGGTGCGGGCGGTTTGTTTTCTGTGGCACTGGCCGTCTCTGAGCTTTGACACTCAGATCCCGGATGTTATCCGGCACACTGCCCTGAGGAGTCCGGACTTTCCTCTGTCCGATCGCTTGCGCTTTCGAACAGCGACCGCCCAGTCTGCCTGCTGCTCTATCTTACCGCGGGTTGGGTGGGAACCGGAATCAGACTGGACTGCACGTCCGGGGTAATCGAACCGAGCCGGGCACCGGTTCCAGCGCGACCCGGCAGAGTTCTTCGGATGCCCAGAATCGGATGGGTTGGCTGAGCCGCGGAGAAAGTGTTCATTGTTTGTTCGCGCGTGTGTACTCGCCGCTCTTGCCGCCGGTTTTTCGCTCCAGACGCAGATCGCGAATCACGATGCCCTTATCGAGCGCCTTGCACATGTCATAGACGGTGAGCGCGGCGACCGCGGCGGCGGTCATCGCTTCCATCTCGACGCCGGTACCGGCCGTGGTGGCGGCGGTGGCGCGAATCGCAATGCCCTCTGCGACAACCTCTGTGCGGACATCGACAAAGCTGAGTGGCAAAGGGTGGCACATGGGAATCAGTTCGGACGTGCGCTTGGCGGCCTGGATCCCCGCAATGCGCGCCACTTCCAGCGGATTCCCTTTCGGATTGTTCGGCAGCGCGGCGAGTGTCTCGGCGTTCAGCGCCACGAACACGGAAGCTTCGGCCTCCCGGCGCGTGACCGCTTTGGCGCTGACATCGACCATGCGCGCTTCCCCGGCATCATCAAAATGCGAAAGCTTGCTCATGCTGGGAAAGAGGATACACGGTGCGCCATCGCCCGTCTCCAGCTCGCCGTTAGCTCGTTTCGCGCTCGTTTTCCGCGCGCAGCTGACGCTCCGCGGTCCACGGACAATGGCGGCAGCCGGAGCCGCAGCAATAACCGCGACGCAGGTGGTACGCCTCGGTGAAGACAACGTACGGACCTTC
>DASZYN010000160.1:0-4154 GCA_035545435.1 Acidobacteriaceae bacterium
GCAATCTCTGCGTCAGCCACCTAGCTCAGATTCGGCTTCCTGCGATTCTTACATTGCCGTTCCGGCAAGCGGTATGACCCTTCTGTGGAATCCTTTCCATTCCTTCAAAATTCGCAGTCCTCAGGAACGCTCGTCCCCGGACGGCCCATAGATTGCCGGCACCTTGCTCCCCATCGGGCGCAAATACGTCGTCAGCTGCCCGCGATGATGGATCGCGTCGAAGTGGATCATCCACAGGAACCCCGATGCCGGCTGCTCGGAGACCATCTTTCCCCCGTAATAGAACTTCGCCGGTGCGTCCCAGGCCGCATCGTCCATCGCGGCAACCGCTTCCACCAGCTCGTTGGCGGTGCGTTCGAAAATCGCGATCATCTCTGCCAGCGGCGGCGCCGGATCCGACTTCCACTCCCCGCGATGCTCCCGCGCGACCGTCACGCAGGTCTTCAGTTCCCCGGTCAGCGTCCAAACCAGCTGTTCGGCGGAAGGCGACTGCTCATGAGGCTTGTACTCCATCTTGTCGGCCGGCAGAGCCCGCAGCACCTTCAGGAACACCGGCAACTCCACCCGCCGCCGCTCCAGATAAAACTCCCGCAAAGCATTCATGCAGTCCTCCTCGTCACACGGCGTGCGCCCCCGCCGAGGCATGGCAGCGATAGATCTCCGCATCGATCCCCGTGCGCGCCCGATACTCCTCGTGCAGCCCCTCCGCGAATTGTTCCGCGTGGTCCGCATGCACCAGGTTCACCGTGCATCCTCCGAAGCCGCCACCGGTCAGGCGCGCTCCAATCAGCCCCGGTAGATGCTGCGCCGCCTCCACCATGATGTCCGCCTCCTCGCAGCTCGCCTCAAAATCGTCGCGATAGCTCGCGTGCGCCGCGGCCATCAGGTCACCCAGTTTCCTCATCTGGCCCGCCGCCAGCGCATCGGCTGCCGCCACCGTCCGCAGATTTTCCGTGATGATGTGCCGGCACCGCCGCAGAACATTGTCCGGCATCTCCGCTCCCCACTGTTCCAGATCCTGCGGCGTCGCGTCGCGCAACAGCTGAATCTCCGGCCGATGCCCGCGCAGGATCGCCGTGCCCTCCTCTACCTCAGCCCTGCGATTGCCGTATTCCCCGCCCGCCACGCTGTGCTTCACCATCGTGTTCGCAATCACCAGGCTCACCGACGGCGGAATCGGCGCCAGCCGGTACTCCAGCGACCGGCAGTCCAGCAGCAGCGCGTGATTCTCTTCTCCCCGGCATGCGATGAACTGATCCATGATCCCGCACGAGGACCCGACATAAGTGTTCTCCGCGCGCTGGCACAGTTTGGCAATCTCCTCCCGCGCCGGATTTGCCCGCGCCAGGCTCAGCGCTGCAAAGGCCGTGGCCACCTCAATCGACGCCGACGAACTCAGCCCGGCTGCGACCGGCACATCGCCCTCAATCGTCAGACTGAACCCCGGTACGGCGAATCCAGCTTCGCGCAGCACCTTCACCACGCCCAGCGGATAGCCCGACCAGTGCCCGCCCCCCCTCTGCGGAAAACCGTCCAGCGGATGGCTCACCTGCTCGTCGAAATTCTCCGACCGGATCACGACCTGCCCATCGTCGCGCTTGCTGATCGCCGCAAGGGTGCCAAAATCGATCGCCGCCGGCATCACGAACCCGCCCGCATAGTCCGTGTGCTCGCCGATCAGGTTCACACGCCCAGGTGCCAGAAACACTGCCGCCTCGGCGTCAAATCGCTTCGCGTGTTTTGCTCTAATACCGTTTACATCCAGCATGCAGGCCCTTTCTCTGCTGCATTTCCCACTGCAACCACCCATAGCCTGTCCCTAAATGTACTGAATTCGTTCTTCTGCGCAGCCCGCCCAGCCACCAGCCGTTATACCGCTTTCTCGAGCCTCTTCCCGATTTCCTCTACCCAGCTAAGGTGCTCCGGCTTCATCAGAACCGACCGCAGACACGTCACCGTCGCTTCCGAATCTCCGTCCGGCCATTCCGAGCCCTGGAAAAACCGCGCCGGCAGATGCGCCAGCGCCAGATGCAGATTCTGTTCCGCCGCCCGATCGAAAATCTCCTGCGCCCGTCGCGACGACTCCTCCCGCGTCGGTGCCCGCACCGCCCACGTCACAATATCCAGCTCCGGCATCGGCCCGGCGACGAAACGCGGATCGGCAGCGATCCTGCGATGCATCTGCAGCGCCGCCTCCCGCCCCTTCTCCAGCCCATGGGCGAATTCTCCGGCGCGCACCAGCGGCAGCAGCCGCTGCGTCGCCCACAGCGCCACCGCCGACGCTCCCGCCCGCGAGCATTCCAGACTAATTTCCCCTAAATGCAGCTCGGCCGACGTGAAATAGGTATACGGCGAGTCGTGCTTGTACCACCGCCCCATCGCCGGATCGCGGAACAGCACACACCCGCACCCGTACGGCTGCAGGCCATGCTTGTGCGGATCCACCACGATCGAGTCTGCCTCCCCTATGCCCTCAAACGCCGTTTCGGCCTCACACCCAAGATTCGACGCCAGCCGGAAATACCCGCCGTACGCCGCATCCACATGCACCCGGAAACCGTATCTCTCCCGCAGCGCCAGAATCCGATCCAGCGGATCCACCGCCCCCACCGCCGTCGTGCCCAGCGTCGCCACCACCGTCCCGATATCGCCCTCCTTCAGCAATCCTTCGAGCCCTGCCACATCCATCCGGCCACGATCGTCAGTTTCAACAGACGTAAACGGCAGCTTTAAGACTCCGCTGATCCTGCTGTGTGTGTAGTGCGCCTGCTCGGAAGCCACAACCTTCTTCCCCGGCGCCATCAAGCCCGCCACCCACAGCGCCTCCAGATTGGCGAACGTCCCCCCGCTCGTCAGGTGGCCCAGGAACCGGGTCCATCCGAACATCGCGGCAATCTCGCCGACCGCCTCGACCTCCATCCGCGAGCTGGCCCGTCCACCATCCAGCGCGTGATTGTTCGGATTCAGCCGCATCGCCAGCGCATACGCCGCGCGCGCTACCGGATGCGGCGGCTTCAGCATCTGCCCCGCATAAAGGGGATGAAAGTAGGGGAAATTGTCGCCCAGCCGCTGCGCTGCCTCGGCCAGCACAGCCGCCATCCGCCCTTCGCCCGGCACCTCCGGCTCGAAACTCGGCAGCCCGGCAAACTCGCCCTCCAGCCGATCCACGGCCTCCGCCAGCAGTTCCGCATCGTGCGTCAGGCTCCGTTGCATAGACGGATCAGAATATACCTGCTTCGTTCAACGGCTGTTGTCCCGGATCTCGCTGTTCGAAGCTGACTCGGATCGTGCTATGCTTCCGCCGACTCGGCATCGCCTGCCGCCCACGCGCTCCAGCTTCCGCGATGCCCACGACCATCCCCCGTCAAAATCACCCAACCCTGACTTCGGAACGGAGAAAAGCAATGGATTGGTACCTGATGGTCTGGCAAAAATACGCGCAGTTCACCGGCCGCTCCCGCCGCCGGGAGTACTGGATGTTCGCCCTGTTCAACATGATCTTCTGCTGCGTTCTCTACGCAGCCATCCTGGTCGCCTTCGTCGCCGATCAGAAGACCATCGGCATCTTTCTCGCCTGCCTGTCCGGAATCTACGTCCTGGCCGCTCTCATCCCCGGCCTCGCGGTCAGCGTCCGCCGGCTCCACGACATCAATAAGAGCGGACTATGGCTCCTCCTCAACTTCATCCCCTTCGGCGGCCTCGTCCTGCTGATCCTGGCCTGCATCGAAAGCGACCCGGGAACCAACCAGTACGGCCCCAATCCGAAGCTATTCCCGCAGGCGGCCATGAGTTGATCCCCCGCCCCGGAAAGCCCTTCCACGCGGGCGTTTCCTCGGGTCAAAACCAGGAATCTGATACACTTGGCCCAGCGTTAGAACCGAACCGGGCAAGTGCAGTCTTCCGCCTCGCCCAACAAAGCAGGATCAGCAGGTCTGCCAGTTCGCTCCGATTCACTCCAGCGCAATTCAATTTTCAGGACACAGCAACACAATGGAACAAGGAACAGTGAAGTGGTTTAACGACGCGAAGGGCTACGGCTTTATCTCGCGCCAGAACGGCGAGGACGTCTTCGTGCACTACTCTGCCATTTCCGCAAATGGCTTCAAGAGTCTGCAGGAAGGTCAGGCCGTACAGTTCAACGTCGTGAAGGGGCC